>JBIIZE010000156.1:0-5445 GCA_044346435.1 Burkholderiales bacterium | reverse complement strand
CCAGACCAGCAGATTGCCCTGCACTTTGGCGCCATTCCAGAGCGGCTGCGCGAACTTCATCTCACCAAGCGCCTGACCGTTGCGCCAGCGGCTTTCAAACAGCGGCCAGCCCTTGGCGAAATCACCAAACAACAGGCGGCAGACGCTCTCGTTCCATTCGGCCTCGGCGAAGTCCGGCTTCAACTTTCTCGCATGAGCATATTCGAGCAGCGCATCTTCGTGACGGTTCACCCCCTGCAGGATATTGCCGCGGATGTTATGAAAATCCGCGCGTGAAGGGTCGAGTTCCATTGCGCGATCCAGCGCCGCCAGCGCTTCATCAAAACGTCCGAGATCATTGAGCGTGACACCGCGATTGGCGTGGGCGCCGGGATAATCCGGCCGCAGCGCCAGCGCGCGATCAAATGCCGCCATTGCCTTGTTCAGCCGGTTCAGCCCGCGCAGCGCAAGTCCGCGATTGCCGTGCGCCTCGGCCAGATCCGGCTGCAGTGCAATCGCGCGATCAATGGCATCGACCGCCTCCTGCGTCCGCCCCTGATCGGCAAGCACGCCGCCGCGCGAACAATGCGCCAGCGCCATATCCGGCTTCAGCGCAACGGCCCGGTCCAGGCTGCTCAGGGCGTCGGGAAGGAATTTCATCGCATGCAGGGTATTGCCGCGGTTGCAGTGCGCCTCGGCATATTCCGGATTGGCCGCAATCGCGCGCTCAAAACTGATCAGCGCCTGCTCGGTGCGGCCCATTTTGCGAAGCAGATTACCGCGGTTCAGATGGGTATCGGCATGACCCGGCCGGACCTTCAATGTGCGGTCAAAAGCCTCCAGCGCTTCGGCTTCCCGTCCGAGTCTGACCAACGCCAGACCGCGCTGAAACAGCGCTTCGGTGAAGTCGGGCTTGAGTTCGATCGCGCGCTCAAACCGCTGCAAAGCCGCTTCGTTCAGGCCTTGATCAAAAAGCGCCTTGCCCAGATTGGCATGCGCATCCGGATAAACCGGGTTGAGCGCAATTGCGCGTTCGAAATGCTGCGCGGCCTCGGCGTAACGCCGCAGCGCGCACAGCACGTTGGCGCGATTGTTGTGGATGCTCGGATCGTCGGGCTGAATTTCCAGAGCACGCGCAAAAAACACCTCCGCCTCGGCGGGCCGGCCGCGCTGCGCGTTGATGATGCCGAGCATCTGCAGGGCATTCAGATGTTTGGGCTGAACGGCAAGCGCGCGATTCAGGATTTCTTCGGCCGCCCGCAGGTCTCCCCGCTTTTGTGCGGCAATGCCCTCGCGGTACAAGGCCGTCGCTGCCGTGGCATCCGGTTTCCCGACAACCACATCGACCCTGCGCTTGCGCGGTCCGTCTTTCACGACAGGTCTTTCATGAAGCGCCATTCATCCGCGACAACACGGCGTCCCGCACCTGCTCGATGATGTCACCCCAATCTCCAACCTTGCCCTGGCGGAACAACTGCATCGACGGATACCAGGGACTGTCCTTGCGCTCCTCGTGCCAGTACCAGTGCCGGCCGCTGGCAAACGGCAGCATCAGCAGGGTTGACGCGCCCACCGCGCCGGCCAGATGCGCCGTGGTGTTGCTGGTCGTCACCACCAGATCGCAGGCGCGGATCAGTGCTGCGAGGCCGTCCATGTCATTGAACGTATCGACATCCGGAAGCCGTTGCACCTCGATACCGGTTCGCTGGCGCAACGCATCCCGCTCCTTCTGCGTGTCGCCGTACTGGAGATCGACGAATTTGACGCCGGGCAATCGAAGCAACGACTCCATGTCCTGCAAGCGGATGCTTTTCAGCTCACCGAAATGCTCGGCGCGGCTCAACCACGACAGGCCGATCACCAGATCCCTGCCGCCCTGGCGCAGACGCGCGCGCAAAGCCTGGGCGCGCGCTTCATCGGCGATGAGATAGGCTTTGCGTTGCGGCTGAAAATCATGCCATGAGCGCCGCACCAGTCCGCCGATGCTGCCCAGCGGAATATGCAGGTCGCAGGGCACCCGGGTCGCCCGCATCAGCGGAACAAATGAAATGCCCGGAAAACTGCGTTGCACCAGCGGCAGCAGGCGCGGCGTGACCGCCAGCGTGGTCTGCTGATTATTGACACGCTTGAGCAGTGAATCGAGCATGCCCAGATGAAAAATCTGGTCGCCGATGCCCTGCTCGCCCCAGACCACCAGCCGGCCGTTGAAAGGTTCGCCCTTCCACTGCGGCCGGCGGAACTTGATCCAGCCGAGTTTCTGTCCGGTGCGCCAGCGCGCCTCGTACATCGGCCAGCCGCGTGAAAATTCGCCCCGGACCAGCGCACACATGCTGATGTTGAATTCGGGCTGGCCGTATCCCGGATACAGCTGCATGGAGCGCGTGTAAGACTCAACCGATTCAGCATGGCGGTTGAGCGCCTGCAGCGCATTGCCGTGCAGGTTCCAGAATTCCGCGTTCTGCGGCGCCAGTTCCAGCGCGCGATTCAGATCCCGCAAAGCCTCCGCCGGACGCCCCAGATCCATCAGCACCACGGCACGGTTGGCATAAGTGCCGGCAGCCATCGGACTGATGACAATGGAGCGCTCCTGTTCGCGCAACGCTTCTTCATAACGGCCCAGCATGCGCAGCGTGTTGCCGCGATCATTGATGGCTTCGGCATATTGCGGTTGCAAGACCAGCGCCCGGTCAAAACTGGCCAGCGCCTCGTCGTAACGCCCCAGCCCCATCAACACCACGCCGCGAATCCGGTGCGCCGGCGCAATTTCCGGCTGCAGCGCGAGGGCGCGATCCACACTGATCAGCGCTTCCTGCTGATGACCAAGCAGGCGCAATACGTTGCCGCGATTGCAATGCGCTTCGGAATACTGGGGATTTGCGGCAATAGCGCGCTCGTAGCAGACCAGTGAATCCTTGAAGCGTTTGGCAAGGGACATCAGGTGGCCGCGCTTGCAGTACGCCTCGGCATGCCCGGGACTGAGTTCCACAACCCGTTCATAGGCCGCCAGCGCGGCATCACGATGCTGCAGCTTGTCGAGCACCGTCGCGCGCTGGAACTGCATTTCCGCGCTATCGGGTTCCAGCGCCACCGCCCGGTCAAAATAGGGCAGTGATTCGGTGGCCTTGCCGGACTCGCACAAGGCGCGGCCGATATTGCAGCAGGCATCGGCGAATTCCGGATCCAGCTTCAGCGCTTGCTGCATTTCCGCCAGACCCTCGGCATGGCGGCCGAGGCCGCACAAGGCGACGCCGAGGTTGTTATGCACCGCGGGATTCTCGGGATCAAGCTGCAACGCATGATTCAGCCGTTGCAGCGCTTCCGGCATGTTCTTGCTCTGGGTTTCGAGCACGCCGAGCATGTGCAGCACGTCGAAATCCTCGGGCTGCACAGCCAGCACCTTGATATAACCTTCGCGCGCCGCATCCAGATCGCCGCGGCGTTGCGCCTGCAGGGCGGCCTGATAAATATCCCAGACCTCGGCGGAAGAAAGCGCGGCGGCGGGCGCAGTTTCGGCGGCCACCCTGTTCCCCGTGGCCGAAAAAGGCATTTTCAGCGGCTTTGCCGGCTGCTGGGGTTTTGCTGCGCTGTCTTTGGATTTGCTGCGAGTGGCCATGATGGGCGGAGCACAGTCAGTCCGCGGGATCAGAACGGGGATGCCCCGATTCTATCACTGAATTTCTTTTAAAAACATGTGCTTATGGCGCATCCCGGGCATCAGGGCGTCAACCGCACAACAGATTGGGTTGACCGAGCTGCAACAGTACGCCGAGCTCGTCGGCAAACGTCCAGCTGCTGACAATCGCGCCTTGATCATCGAAGTTGAGAATGGCCATCGCGTTCACACCCATGTGCGCACCGGTCGGCGCAATGCCGCAGAAAGGCCCAGTGTGCGTGCCGTTGACGTTGAAACGCACCCACACCTGATTGCCCTCGGCCAGCAGCACATCCAGCCCGTAACGCCGCTCGGCAAAGGCCGCGTTCAGATTCATTTCACCGTAGCCGTGCGCCTTGCTGAATTCGCGCGTGTGCTGAAATCCAAAACGCAGGTTGTGATGATTGGCTGCCAGTCCGTCCTTGGTCTGTGTCGACAATCGCGTACGCGCGGCCGTGAGTTTGTTGCGTGCCAGCGCGCTCAGCGCCGGTTGCGCCTCGAGTTTTTTGATGAAGGTCGCGGCATCGTCGGTCTGCGGCAGCGCCGGCGCGATCAGCTTGCCATCGGCCCGCGGCGGCAGCCTGGCACCGAGCTGACGCAACAGTTCCGCTTCGTCCATCATGAACCAGCCTTCAACCATCTGACCATTGATGATGCGGATCAGCGCAACTTCATAGACATCGATTTTTTTGCCGGTTGCCGGAATACCAAAAAAATTGCCGGTATGCGTGCCGGTCACACGGAACAACAGCCCGACACGATCGCCGTCAGCAATTACCTGCTCGATGACATCGACACGATCCGGAAACGCCGCGCGCAGATACAACGCCGGGTGCGGCCAGCCCTGATCCCGCGCATTGCCGGCGAGATGCAGATTGCCGCCGCGCACCCGGTCGTAGTTCGGCGCCATCACCTCCTTCTCGACCTGCGGCATTTCCGGCGTGCCCTGCTTCTGCTTGAAGCGCAGCGCGATTTCGACGTTGCGGGCGAGTTCGGCGCTGCGGTTGGGGTTGGCGTGGTTCATTTTCTTTTATTCACCCAGACCGGATGAGAATGCGTCCGCCTCAGTGCATCGATAAAATCTTTGATATCCAAATTGTCGTTAAAAGTCGGCGGCTGATCAGTTTCCTCTATAGAAACCACCTCATGCCAGTCGTGATCCTCGCTACCTCTTAAATATCCTGACTGTTGAAACAAGAACACCGTCGGGAGCCCCACCCACTCAGGCCTAAATATAGGTTGCTCCGAGAACAACATGACGTCTTCCAGCGCTTCGTTTAGCTGACGCCAGATTTCAGAAACATCGATTTTTTGGTGATTTGAGAAATTCACAATCTCATAACATTTAAAGTTATTGGCATCCCTATACATGTATTCAACGGATATGCATGGCAAGCCCACAACACGCGCATTGGAAGCGGGGCAAAAATCGCCATTGCCAATCAAATTACCTTGGCTCATATCGCCCTCCCCATAAAATCTGCCTCAAACTCTAGGAAATAAATGTTCTCGCAGTTTGGGCACTCATGCACCTGCCTCTCCACTGACAAAACAATGAAATCCGTTCGAACACCACATGCACGACAAACTTCCGGTTGCTCGGTTCCGATAAATGTAGGTATAGGATCAACATTAGATAAATGCATAACACCCCCCACTAAATCCGCCCGAATATGTTCTCATTATGCCAAGAAAGAAATTCCTCACTCGGCAAGAATTTTTCAGGCAAAACAATTAACCTTCCTTGCGCCTCAACAATCGCGGAATTGAGCATTGGATTATCTCGCTGCAATTTCAATTTCTTAGAAACTTGA
>JBIIZE010000138.1:0-5752 GCA_044346435.1 Burkholderiales bacterium | reverse complement strand
GCCGTTCCCCGCGTGGACACCGATCCGACGGCACTGATTGTTTCAGCCGTGCTGTTCTTCGGCATGATCATCGGTTTTGTGATTTACGTGTTTCGCAAGGGCAACGCGGGCGACAAGAACGACAACCGGTAAGCCGCCGGGAAAAAATCGTCCGCCCGGACGGATAAACAAAAGGCGCTCTGCGGAGCGCCTTTTGTTTTGTGCAAACCGCTGATGCCGCGCGCATCAGCGCAGCCGGGTCAAGGCCTGTTCCAGGTCGGCGATGAGGTCCGCCGGATCTTCGAGGCCGATGTGCAATCGGATCGTCGGTCCACCCGGATTCCAAGGGGTCGCGCTGCGCACCTTCTCCGGATGCGGTGCGGTGACCAGGCTCTCATAACCGCCCCAGCTGGAGCCGATGCCGAAGAGTTTCAGCGCATCAACAAAGGCGGCCACTTTTTCCCGGGATGCCGGTTGCAGGACCACACCGAACAGCGAAGCCGCGCCGTCAAAGTCGCGTTTCCAGATCGCATGACCCGGATCGCTTTCCAGCGCGGGGAACAGCACGCGCTGTACTTCAGTGCGCCCCTGCAGCCAGTTGGCGACGGTGATGGCATTGGTCATCTGCTGTTTCATGCGTACGCCGATGGTACGGAAACCGCGTAGCGCCAGATAACAATCGTCGGGACTGACGCAATAACCGAAGTCGGCGACGGTGTGGCGCACCGGCAACCAGTATTTTTCATTGGTGACGATGACGCCCATCAGCACATCGGAATGGCCGACGATGTACTTGGTCGCGGCATGGATGGAGACATCGACGCCGCGTTCGAAGGAACGGAAAAAGTAGGGCGTTCCCCAGGTGGTGTCAGCGAGCACCGGAATGCCATGGGCGTGGGCAACGGCAGCGATGGCCGGGATGTCCTGCATTTCAAAAGTCAGCGAACCCGGCGCTTCGCAGAACACGGCTTTGGTGTTGGGTTTGATCAGGCGCGCGATGCCGGCGCCTATCAGCGGATCGTAATATTCGACCTCGACGCCATTGGCGCGCAATTGGCGGTCGCAAAACATCCGGGTCGGCGCATAGGCGCTGTCGGTGACCAGCAGGTGGTCGCCCGTTTTGACGAAAGCGCAGAGGGCTGCAGTGATTGCCGCCAGTCCCGAGGGCACGGCGACGGCCTGATAGCCGCCTTCCATCCGGGCAACCGCATCCTCAAAGGCGAATGTGGTCGGCGTGCCGTGGATGCCGTAACGCATGGATTTGTAATCATCCGGATCCCGCGTTTCGTACGTTTCAAGGTTTGGGAAAACCACGGTGGAGGTGCGGTAAACCGGGGTATTGACCGTGCCGTGGGTCTCGGCCGGATTGCGCCCGACATGGGTGAGCAGCGTGTCTTTTTTCATTGCAGAGCGGGCTTTTTACGATATGGACTGCGACCACGGCATTGTGCGTGACCGGGTGTGCCGGCGCAACACGATTGCCGCGTTCATTGGCGCTTTTTTGCGTTATCCTAATCGCTAATCCAATGGAGGAGAGAGCGGACCGTTACGGCGTCCAGCCTGCGGTGCGCGTCAACGTTATGGACCATAACCACCTGTTTGATGTCGGCGGCGCAAAACTGTCCCGCCTTGAAGACCTTCGGCTGATCAAGGGCGAAGGCTGTTACGCCGCGGACTGGAGTCTGCCCAACCAGGCGCATGCCGCATTTCTGCGCGCGGATCGCGCACACGCCAAAATCCTGTCGATCAATGTCGATGCCGCACGCAAGGCCAAGGGTGTGCTCGGGGTTTACACCGGCGCCGATGCCGTCGCCGCGGGTTATGTGAAGCCGCTGAGCATGCTGACCTTTGCCGGCAAAGACGGCAAGAAGGCGAATCTGCCCAACCGGGCCGTGCTGGCGCATGAACGCGTGCGTTTTGTCGGCGAAACCGTGGCCATGGTGGTCGCCGAGACGGCGCTGCAGGCGCAGGATGCCGCCGAACTGATCGAGGTTGAATACGAAGACCTGCCGGTGATCGTGGATCCGCGGGCCACCCTGGAAGCCGGCGCGCCGCAACTGCACGACAACGTGCCGGGCAACCTCGCCTTTGAACAGGAAGCCGGCGACGCGGCGGCTGTGGCTGCGGCGTTTGCGAAAGCGGCGCACATCACCAAACTCAGACTTGATTGCACGCGCGTGGCACCCAACCCGATGGAGCCGCGCGCCTGCCTGGTCGGTTATGACGCCGGTTCCGGCGCCTACACCTTCCATGTGCCGGTGCAGGGCATCAACATGATGCGCATGCAGATCGCCGCCTATACGGGTTTGCCGGACGACAAACTGAATATCAAGGCGCGCGACGTCGGCGGCGGCTTCGGTCAGCGCAGCATCGCCTATACCGAATATCTTGCCGCGATGATCGCCGCCAAGGCGCTGAATCGTCCGGTGAAATGGGTATCGTCGCGCAGCGAAGGTTTCCAGTCGGATTCGCATGGCCGTGCCAATTACATCGATGCCGAAATGGCGCTCGACCGCGACGGTACCTTCCTCGCGATGAAACTGGACTGGATTGCCGACCTCGGCGCCTACCTGCATCCGGCCGGACCGGTGAGCCCGATGCGTAATCCGGTGACCTGCCTGAACGGTGTTTATAAAACCGAGGCGCTGTTCGGCCGCTGGCGCGTCGCCCTGACCAATACCGTGCCGGTGTCAGCCTACCGCGGCGCAGCGCGTCCGGAGATCGCCTACACGATCGAGCGTCTGGTCGATGAGTCGGCAGCGCAGATGAATATCGATCCGGCTGAAATCCGCCGCCGCAATTTCATCCCGACCAATGCCTTCCCGTACAAGACTCCTACCGGTTCGGTGTATGACATCGCCGATTTCCCGGGTGTGCTCGACAAGGCGCTGAAGCTGGCCGACGTTGCCGGTTTTGCCAAGCGGCGCACCGAAACCGAAAAACGCGGCCTGTTGCGCGGCCTGGGTTTTGCGACGGTGATCGAAAACTCCGGCGCCGGCATGTTCCCCAAGGACGAAGTTCTGCTGGAAGTCGCAGCTGACGGCAAACTGACTGCGTATTCGATCTCGCATTCGCAGGGCCAGGGTCATGAGACCACGTTTGCGCAGATCATCGGCGACGCGCTGGGCATTCCGGCTGAACGCATCACGCTGCGCCAGGGCATCGGCGAAAAGGGATTGATCGGCAACCACACCGGCGGCTCGCGCACCATCGTTGGCGCCGGTTCGGTCTGCCACATTGCCGCGAAAAAACTGATCGAAGTCGCCACGCCGCTTGCTGCCGAACAACTCGGCGTCGAGCCGTCGCAGGTGGCTTACGCAGAGGGCGAGTTCAAATCGACCGCATCGAACAAGAAGATCACGCTGGGTGAACTGGCGGCGAAAAAGCCGCTGTCGGTCACCGGCGAAGGCAAGTTCGGCTCGACCTTCCCCAACGGCTGTCACGTTGCCGAAGTTGAAATCGATCCGCAGACCGGCTTCACCAATGTGGTCTCGTATGTGACGGTTGATGACTGCGGCGTGGTGATCAATCACACCATCGTCGAAGGCCAGATGCACGGCGCGGTGGCGCAGGGCTGGGGACAGATCTTCGGTGAAAACGTGGTTTATGACACCGAGACCGGCCAGCTGCTGACCGGCAGCTTCGCCGATTACGCGATGCCCAAGGCCGGCTGGATCAAGGACATCACCATCGCGGAACACACCACCTTCGGTACCATCAGCCCGCTGGGCGTGAAGGGCATGGGTGAATCGGGTTGCACGGCGTCACTGGCGACATTGACCAATGCGGTGATGAATGCGCTGCGGCCGCTGGGCGTGCCGCCGCTGGACATGCCGCTGACCGCACACAAGCTGTGGCAGGCCATTTCGGCTGCGAAGAAAGGTAAATAAACATGTACTCATTCCAGTATCGCAAGGCGAATACGCTGAAGGAAGCCGCTGAATGGCTGGCGAAAGATGAGGATGCGAAAGCGCTGTCCGGCGGCATGACGCTGCTGCCGACGCTGAAGGCGCGGCTCGCCCAGCCTTCGCAGCTGATCGACATTGCCGGCCTTGCCGAACTCGCCGGCATCGAAAACAAAAACGGTATGCTGACCATCGGCGCGGCGACCAAGTATTACCAGATCGCCACCTCGCCGGTGGTGCGCGAGGTGTTGCCGGCGCTGGCCGATCTGATCTCGACGGTCGCCGATCCGCAGGTGCGCAATCGCGGCACCATCGGCGGTTCGGTGGCCAACAACGATCCGGCGGCTGATTCGCCGGCGGCGGTGCTGGCCCTCAACGCGACGGTGATCACCAACAAACGCGAAATCGCCGCTGATGATTTTTTCCAGGGCATGTTCACCACCGCGCTGGAACCCGGCGAACTGGTGGTGCGCATCGCATTTCCGCTGCCCAAGGCTGCGGCCTATGCCAAGTATCCGCATCCGGCATCCGGCTATGCGATGGCCGGCGTGTTCATCGCACAGACCGCGGCGGGCATACGCGTGGCCGTTACCGGCGCCGGCGCTTCGGGTGTGTTCCGCTGGACTGAAGCCGAGGCAGCCCTGGCGAAAAACATGAGCGCGGCGGCGCTGGAGAAGCTGACGGTTTCCGCCGACGACCTCAACGAAGACATCCACGGCTCGCGTGAATACCGCGCGCAGCTCGTCAAAGTCATGGCCGGCCGTGCCGCGGCCGCCATTGCCGGCAAGAAATAAGGGAAGAAATCACCATGGCCAAGATCACAATGACCGTCAACGGCGTGAAGCAGAGTGCTGACGTTGAAGACCGCACGCTGCTCGCCAATTTTCTGCGCGACTCCCTGAAGCTCACCGGCACCCATGTCGGTTGCGACACCAGCCAGTGCGGCGCCTGTACCGTGCATGTTGATGGGCGCGCGGTGAAATCCTGCACGATGCTGGCGGCCCAGGCCGACGGTGCTGAGGTGGTGACCATTGAAGGCCTCGCCAAAGGCGGCAAGCTGCATCCGGCGCAGGCGGCATTCACCGAGTGCCATGCGCTGCAGTGCGGCTTCTGCACGCCGGGCATGATCATGACCACCGCGGCGCTGATCAAGGAACACCCTGCCCCCACGGATGAGCAGATCGTGCACGGTCTCGAAGGCAATATCTGCCGCTGCACGGGTTATCTGAACATCGTCAAGGCGGTGAAACACGCCGCTGAGCTGCAGGGCAAATAACCCGCAGCGGCCCTCCGCGCACATCACTCGCGGTATCCTTCGGGTTCACCGGAGGACAAGCACCATGGCAACACCATCCCCGACCGCCGCCGGCCCGCTAGCCGGCGTGCGCGTCATTGAACTCGGCCAGCTGATCGCCGGGCCCTTCTGCGGCAAGACGCTCGGCGATTTCGGTGCCGAAGTCATCAAGATCGAACCGCCGGGCAAGGGTGACCCGCTGCGCAAATGGCGCATGCTCAAAAACGGCAACTCGGTGTGGTGGGAAGTCCAGTCGCGCAACAAGCAGTCAGTGACACTGGATCTCACGCAACCCGAAGGCCAGGACATCCTGCGCGCGCTGGTGAAAGAGGCCGACGTGCTGATCGAGAACTTCCGTCCCGGCAAGATGGAGGAATGGGGTCTCGGTTACGAGGACTTGAAAAAACTCAATCCGCGGCTGGTGATGGCGCGCATCTCCGGCTACGGCCAGGACGGCCCGTACTGCAATCGCCCCGGTTTCGGCGTCATTGCCGAATCCATGGGCGGACTGCGTTACCTGACGGCGGAACCGGGGCGTGTGCCGGTACGCGTCGGGGTTTCCATTGGCGATACG
>JBIIZE010000201.1:0-4573 GCA_044346435.1 Burkholderiales bacterium | reverse complement strand
TAGAGACCGGGCCGGTGTTTGAGAACATCCAGTCCGGCAAGGCAGTCGACATCAACATCTTCCCGTCGCCGCTGTGGCACGAGAAGGATGGCGGGCCGTACATCGGTACCGGCTGCTGTGTGGTGACCAGGGATTTTGACTCCGACTGGGTAAACGTCGGCACTTATCGTGTGCAGGCCTTCGACAAAAATCATGTCGGTCTCGACATGATTCCCGGCAAACACGGCGCCATTCAGTACGACAAGCACATGAAGGCGGGCAAGCCCTTCCCGGTGGCCATCGTCATCGGCTGCGATCCGCTGGGTTATCTGATCTCCGGCATCGAAGTGCCCTTCGGCATGTGTGAATACAACTACATCGGCGCCATTCTCGGTGAACCGGTGCAAGTGGTGCAGGGCGAGTTGACCGGATTGCCGATTCCCGCTGGAGCTGAAATCGTGCTCGAAGGGTATTGCCATCCCGGTGACGTCAGGACCGAAGGGCCGTTCGGCGAATTCCACGGCTATTACCCGGGCAAGGAAGGCAAGGCGCCGGTGATGACCATCGAGCGGGTGTATTACCGCAACGATCCGATTATCGTCGGCAGTCCGCCGGCGAAACCGCCCAACGACTATTCCTATTCCAAGGCGGTGATGCGTTCCGCATTGCTGTTTGATGCGCTGCTGGCCGCCGGTGTGCCCGATGTGAATAGCGTGTGGGCGCACGAAATCGGCGGCGCGCGCATGTTCAACGTGGTGGCGATCCGCCAGCGTTATGCGGGGCATGCCCGCCAGGCGGGGCATATCCTCAACCAGTGCGGCGTCGGCGCTTACATGTCGCGTTACACCGTGGTGGTGGATGAAGACATCGATCCGTCGAATCTGCAGGAAGTGATGTGGGCGGTAGCGACTCGCACCGATCCGGAAGTTGATATCGACATCATCAAGCGCGGCATGGGTTCGAAGAACGATCCGATGTTTGTCGCCTATCGCTACAACGCGCCGTTTAATTCCAAGGCGATCATCGACGCCTGCCGGCCGTATGACCATCTGCATGAATTTCCGCCGGTGGCCGAAGCGAGCAAGGAATTGCAGGAGAAGGTCCGTGCCAAATGGCAGGATTTGTTCAAATAAGGTTCCAATAAGTATAGCAATATAAGTAATTGATTATAAAGGATATTTTATGATGCGTTCATTGATCCCCCTGCTGTTTGCAGCGATGTTTGCCACGACGGCTCAAGCCGCCGACAACTATCCGAACAAACCGATCCGCGTATTGGTGCCGTTTGCACCCGGCGGCGTGGTTGATACTTCGGCGCGCATCCTCACCAACAAGATCATCGAAGACAAAGGCTGGCAGTTTGTGGTCGACAACCGCCCGGGCGCCAACGGCTTTATCGCGACCGGCACCACAGCCCGCGCCAATGCCGACGGTTACACACTGCTCGCCGCACACACCGGCGAGATGTCGGTGAATCCGGTCCTGTTCAAGAACATGCCCTACGACGTTGAACGTGACTTCACGCCGATCATCATGGTCAGCGATGCGCCGATGCTGGTGGTGGTCAATGCCAGTTCGCCGTTCAATTCACTGAAGGATCTGATTGCCGGCGCCAAGGCCAAGCCGGGCCAGCTGACTTTCGGTTCGCCCGGCACGGGTTCCGTTAATCACATGGCGACTGAATGGCTGGTCAATGCAGCCGGCGCCAAAGCCCTGCATGTGCCTTATAAAGGCGGCGCGCCGGCAGTATCGGCGGTGGCGGGCAATGAAGTGGTGTTTACGGTCGCCGGCCTGCCGGGCGTGCTGCCGCATCTGATGGCCAAACGCGTCAAGGTGCTGGGCGTGACCACGGCCAAACGTTCGCCGCAGGTGCCTGATTACATGTCGGCGCAGGAAGCCGGCATTCCCGGTGTCGATGCATCGATCTGGGTGGGGCTGTTTGCGCCCAAAGGCACGCCGAAAGAAGTCATCAGCAAGCTGTATCAGGCTTCTGCAGATGTGCTGAAAAATCCTGACATCAAAAAGCGTTATGCCACGGTCGGCGGTGCTGAAACCACGACCATGGGCACGGAAGAATTCAACAAGCGCATCCGCAGCGAACTGGAACGTTACCGCAAGGTGGCGGCACAGGTGGGCATCCAGCAGCAGTAACGCAGTCTTCAGGCATAAAAAAAGCCGGCCTGTGCCGGCTTTTTTTATGAGGACTGCAGTTCATTGACGGGGGATGTTCGCGGCTCGCGCCACTTTTTCCCAGCGTTCAATATCGCGCCGGATCTGTGCGGCAAATTCCTCGGGACTGTTGCCGATCGCATCGGCCCCTTCTGCGGCGAGTCTCTGCCGGATGTCCGGCAGTGCGAGCATTTGCACGGTTTCCGCATGCAGTTTTGTGATGGCTTCGCGCGGCGTTCCGGCCGGCGCGAGCAGACCGTACCAGGAGCCGGCCTCGAATCCCGGAAGGCCCGATTCGGCGAAGGTCGGCAGTTCGGGAAGCGCCGGTGAACGTTTTGCGGAGGCCACCGCCAGTGCGCGCAGGCGATCCGCCTTGACCAGCGGCAGTACGGCAGGCAGCGAGTTGAACATCAGCGATACATGGCCGCCGACGAGGTCATTCACTGCCGGCGGGCCGCCTTTGTATGCGACATGGATGATGTTGACACCGGCCATCGTGCGCAGCATTTCACCGGCGAGGTGGGCTGAACTGCCGGTACCGAAGGATGCGTAGTCCAGTTGGCCCGGCCGCGACTTAGCCAGCGTGACCAGTTGCTGCAGCGTGCGGACCGGAATCGAAGGATGTACCACCAGCAGGAAAGGCGAGTCGGCGAAGTTGCTGACCGGTGCGAAATCCCTGACCGGGTCGTAAGGCAGTTTTGCGTAGACCGCGGGATTGGTGGTGTGGGTGCCTGTCGTGCCGAACAGCAGGGTATAGCCGTCGGCAGGCGCCTTGGCGACGAACTGCGTGCCGATGATGCCGGCGGCGCCGGCGCGGTTGTCGACGATGGGAATCTGCTTCCAGGCTTCGCCGAGTTTCTGTGCAAAGGCGCGCGCGAAGATGTCGGCGTTGCCGCCGGCGGGAAAGGGTACGACGACGCGTATGGGTTTCGCCGGATAGGGCTGGGCGCTTGCCGGTACGGTGGCAAGGGCGATCGCGGTGGTGAACAGACAGAGCAGGCCGGTGCGCAAGGTCATGGTTCCTCCTGTTGTTTGAAATCCGGATTCAGGCCGCGGTTTTTGCCGGGATCCCGCCGCGCTGGACCCAGCGATATCGGTCAGTCAGCGAATCGGCGAGCGGCCGGCGCTTGCCGTCAGGCACCGCGATCCACATGCGCAGCAGGTGGCGCTGGCGTTCGGGCTCCGGGTAATCCTCATAAGCTTCCCGGGCATGCATCATGGTGTGGTTGTTGATCAGCTGGATGTCACCTTCCTGGAAATCCATGGTCAGCATCAGTTCCGGACGATTGGCAATTTCCTGCACCGCCAGCAAAGCCTCGCGCTGGAGCGGCGTCGGCCGGTACTGTTCGCCGAAGCGGGAAGCAGATTCGTAGTACACCAGGCTGCAGATGCGCGAGGTGATGCGGCCCTGGCAGGCGCTGAACATGGGTATGCTGAACCACGGTTTTTCCCCCATTGGTTCCTCGCCGCGCCAGTCGAGGTGAAACAGCCCGTACAGCACCTCAAGCAGGCCCGGGCGTTCCTCGCGCAGTACGTTGTGGATGGTCAGCGCGCTGGTCAGCTTGCTGGCGCCGCCGGATTTCGCGGTGCGCAGGCAGAACAGGCCGAGCACATCGATCGGCAGCATGTCAGTATGGAAATCCATGCGCTGGTTGGTCTGGTAGGCGCGGGCATTTGGGTCGCTGATCACGCGCCCTTCGTCGCGCACATGGCCGAGCAGGTGGCCGCGCGCGTTCTGTGACACCGGAGTCCCGAAATAACTGGTGATGCCCCAGTAAATCAGCTCGCACTCGTTGTCGCTGTAGCGGTCGCGCGGGATGCCGCGGATCAGCTTGAAGCCGCTGCCGTTTTCAATATCGTCGAGAATGGCGTCGAGTTTTTTGCGCAGTTGCGGCAGCGGAAAGGCCTCGGACGGGAAGGGAATGGCTGTGCGGTTTTGTTTGACACGCGCCAGTGCGGCATCGATTTCCGCGATGTCCGCGGTGTCAAGGTGACAGGTCCAGTCCCGATCCTGCTGGATGTTAGGGCCGGTCCATGCATCGGGGCTGGTGATCAGCGGATGGTGTGAAGACATGAGCGGCTCTCAGGGATCCATCGCCATCGGCGACTGCCGGCGAGTGGATGCAAAGGCCGGGGACATGCCAATGCCGACGGGCAGGCAGACCGCGGCCGCGTTCGTGAATCCCATACCGACCTCCTCCGGGTTTCTTGTAAGGGTAACGAGAAGCAGCTGTTGGCCGCATGTCACCATATAGATTTGTGGCGGTCAAACTCCGCAAAGTGGACGTGCGCGGCGGGCCGGCTGTTCCAGTTCCAGGTTTTTTATCGATTCTGAAACAGGCCTGTGGTCACCGGTCTGTTTCAGATTCGCTCAGCTCAAGTGCATTGCTTGCACCACAGTGCCACGATTTTCACCGGGATGGCC
>JBIIZE010000108.1:0-6689 GCA_044346435.1 Burkholderiales bacterium | reverse complement strand
GCAGGGTGAACCGGAACCCGGGTCTTTCGCCACGCTGCGCGGGTATACCGGCCGCGGCGTGATTACGACGTCCACCTACGAAGCCCGTGCGCTGGGCGTGTTTTCGGGGATGGGGCTGATGAAAGCGGCAAAACTCGCCCCCGACGCATTGCTGCTGCCGGCGGATTTTGATTCGTACCGGAAATATTCGCGGATGTTCAAGGATGCCGTGCGCGCGATCGTGCCGCAGGTCGAGGACCGCGGCATCGACGAGATTTATATCGATCTGACCGGGCCGGTGGCCGACAGCGCCGCTGAAGGCGCGCCTGATCCCTGGGCGCGGGCCCGCGCCATTGCCACCGATATTCAGCGTTCGGTGCGTGAAGTCACGGGTCTGTCCTGCTCCGTTGGCATCACGCCGAACAAGCTGCTGTCGAAAATCGCTTCCGAACTGAACAAACCTGCCGGTATCAGCGTAATCCGCCCCGACGACATCCGCAGCCTGGTGTGGCCGCTGGCAGTGCGCAAGATCAACGGCATCGGGCCAAAGGCCAACAAGAAACTGGAACAGCTCGGCATTCATACCATCGGCGATCTGGCGCAGAAGGACGCGGCCTGGCTGATTGAACATTTCGGCCGCAGCTATGGTGCGTGGATGCACGAGGCTGCGCATGGCCGCGACGAGCGGCCGGTGGTGACCTGGAGCGAACCGAAATCGATCAGCCGCGAGACCACTTTTGAGAATGATCTGCATCCGGTGCGCGATAAAGAGCAGCTGACAAAGATATTCACCGATCTCTGCGTGCGCGTGGCCGGCGATCTGGAACGCAAGGGTTATGCCGGCAAGACCATCGGCCTCAAAATCCGCTATGACAATTTCCATACCGTAACGCGCGACCTGACCATTGAGGTGCCGACGCAGGACGCGAAAGTGATCCGTCGCGCCGCCGGCGAATGCCTGAAGCGGGTGCCGCTGGACCGGCGCATCCGTCTGCTCGGTGTGCGGGTCGGCTCACTGTCGAAGCCCGGCGCAGGGGTCGAAGTCCACGGGATGTCACTGTTCGACTGATCACGTGCGGAACCGGCGATAATTCTGCGGCTCATTTCCCCGCTGAGTCGTCATGGATCTCAAGGGGGCAACCCGTCGACATTTTTGCAAGCAGGAACCCGAACATGAACAAGATCAATGCCCGCGAACTGCGGGAACGTTACGACGACGGCCGCGAACTGGCCGTTCTGGATGTGCGTGAAGAAGGCGTTTATTCCAAGGACGGCCATCTGCTGCGCGTATCCAATATCCCGCTGAGTGTGCTGGAGCTGCGCGTCCGAGCACTGATACCGCGGCTGGCGACGCGTATCGTGGTCTGTGACGGTGGCGAAGGGTTGGCGGAATCCGCGGCTCGCAAGTTGAGCGCCGGCGGATACACCGATGTCAGCGTTCTGGACGGCGGCACCCCGGCGTGGAAAGCGATCGGCGGGCGGCTGTATACGGGTGTCTATCTGCCGAGCAAGGCTTTCGGCGAATACATCCAGCATGAAGATGCGCCGCGCGAAGTCACCGCGAGCGAACTCAATGCGTGGATGAAATCCGGCAAAGACATGGTGGTGGTCGACAGCCGGCCGCTGGCGGAATTCAATCGCAACAGCATTCCCGGTGCCTGGGACTGTCCCAGTGCAGAACTGCCGTACCGCATGCCGGAATTCGTGCGTTCGCCGGACACCACCGTGGTCGTCAACTGCGGCGGTCGTACACGCAGCATCATCGGCGCGCAGGTGCTGATCAACGCCGGGTTTCCAAACCCGGTGTATGCGCTGAAGGACGGCACGCAGGGCTGGAAGCTGGCCGGGTTCCAGTTGAATCACGGTCGCACGGAAGCGGTGCCGCTGCCGTCGAAAAACGGGCTGGCGTGGTCGCAACAGGCGGCGCAGCGGGTAGCACAGCGTTTCGGCATTCGTCGCATTGATGCACAACGCCTGCAGCAGTTGCGCGCCGATGCGACGCGCACTTTGTATCTGCTGGATGTGCGCAATCCCGAAGAATTTGAACAGGGCCATGTGCCGGGCGCGCAGTCTGCCCCCGGCGGACAACTGGTGCAGGCGACGGATACCTTCATGGCCGTGCGTCCGTCGATCATCGTGTTATGCGACAACGACGGCATCCGCGCAACGATGACGGCGGCGTGGCTGGTGCAGATGGGGCATGACGAGGTGTATGTCCATGCCAGCGACGCGCAGACTGAGCGCGGTGCGTCGCCGCAGATTTTGCTCGACGGTGCCAAACCATCTTCAGCTTCAGTCAGCGTTGCGGAATTGAAAGCCCTGCTGGCCGGCGGCCAGGCGCAGGTGGTTGATTTCGCCACCAGCCTTCAGTATCGCGAAGGCCATATTCCCGGGGCCTGGCACGCCATCCGCTCGCGGCTGGCGGCGCAGTTGCCGAAAGTGCCGGCGACGTCCTTGCTGGTATTCACCGCAGCGGAAGAATCGCTGGCGCGGCTGGCGGCGACGGATGCGGCTGCGCTGACATCGACGCCGGTCAAAGTGCTGACTGGCGGCAATGCGGCATGGAAAGTTGCAGGTGGTGCGATCGAGCTTGGTGATGAACGCATGACCGGCGCCGCCGAGGATTTGAGCTATCGTGCGCTGGACCGCAAGGAAAACGTCGAGCAGGCGATGCTCGAATATCTGAAGTGGGAGGTCGAACTGCTCGACGCCGTGGCGACCGATCCGGATTTTGGTTTCAAACGCTTTGTATAAAATAGTCAATTAAATCAATTATTTATATGAAAGTCCCGATACGGGCTTTCGAGGAGCAGCAGTGATGAACAGCGACATCGATATTCTGATCAGTGAAGTAGGGCCGCGCGACGGTCTGCAGAACACCAAGGTGTTCATGACGACCGAATACAAAAAGAAATGGATCAGCGCTGCCGCGGCAGCCGGATTGCGCGAAATCGAAGTCTGCTCCTTTGTGCCGCCGAAGCTGATTCCGCAGATGGCCGATGCCGCTGAAGTCGTTGCGCATGCACTGACGATCCCCGGGTTGAATGTCGCGGCGCTGGCGCCGAACTTCCGTGGTGCGCAGGGTGCGATGGCAGCCGGCGTGCACAAACTGACGTTGACGATTTCGGTATCCAAGGCCCACAGCTTGGCCAATGTGCGGATGACGCCGGATGAAGCCATCGCCAGTGCCAAAAAAATCTGCGAATTCCGCGACAGCCTGCCCAAGGACAAACGCCCGATCATTGAATCCGGCCTGTCGACGGTATTCGGCTGCACGCTCGAAGGTGCGGTCAGTGAAGACGAGGTCGTGCGCATGGCTGTCGCTTCGGTCGAAGCCGGTTGCGACGAGGTCGGCCTTGCTGACACCACCGGTTACGCCAACCCGGAACAGATCCGCCGCGTGTTCAAGAAAGTACGCGCCGCCATCGGCGAAAAACTGTCGGGCGCGCATCTGCACAACACCCGCGGGCTCGGCCTCGCCAATGTGGTCGCAGCGCTGGACGTCGGCGTCACCACATTCGACAGTTCGCTCGGCGGCCTCGGCGGTTGCCCCTTCGCACCCGGCGCGTCCGGCAATATCGTTACTGAAGATCTGGTGTTCATGCTTGAAGCGATGGGGCTGCGTACCGGCATCAATATGGACAAGCTGCTGGCGATGCGCAGCATTCTGGAAGAGGGCATTCCCGGCGAACCGCTGTACGGTTATGTGCCGCTGGCCGGCGTGACCAAAGGCTTTGTGCCTGCAACCCCGCAACAATAAGGAACACAACATGTCCCAAAAACTGCCGCTGCAAGGCATCCGCGTCATCGAGTTCTGTCATGTAGTCATGGGCCCGACTTGCGGGCTGGTGCTGGCCGATCTCGGCGCGGAAGTGATCAAGGTCGAGCCGCTGGACGGCGACCACACGCGCAAGCTGACCGCTTCGGGCGCCGGATTTTTCCCGACATACAACCGCAACAAAAAAAGCATCGCGGTGGATCTGAAGTCTGAGCAAGGGCGCGAGCTGGTGCTGAAGCTGATCGCCAGCGCTGATGTGCTCACCGAAAACTTCCGCACCGGCGCAATGGACAAGCTGGGTTTCGGTTACGACGCGCTGAAGAAGTTGAATCCGAAAATCATTTATTGCTCGCTGAAGGGATTCCTGCCCGGGCCGTATGAACATCGCACCGGTCTCGACGAGGTGGTGCAGATGATGGGCGGCCTCGCCTACATGACCGGTGGCCGCTTCGGCCCCTTGCGCGCAGGCGCGTCGGTGAACGACGTGATGGGCGGTGTCTTTGGTGCAGTAGCAATTCTTGCCGCGCTGAACCAGCGCCATGCCACCGGCGAAGGCCAGTATGTGCAGAGCGCGCTGTTTGAAAACAACGCCTTCCTGATGGGCCAGCACATGCTCGAAGGTTTTGCCACCGGCCAGCCGGTGAAGCCGATGCCCGACCGCATCCGTGCCTGGGCGCTGTATGACAACTTCAAAACCAAAGAAGGCGAACTGGTATTTGTCGGCGTGGTCACCGACACGCAATGGAAAGTGTTCTGTGAATCGTTCGGCTTGACGGAATTATTCAACGATCCCGAGTTGAAAACCAATCCGCAGCGCGTCGTGGCACGGCCGCGCATCCTGCCCATCGTCAGCGAAATTTTTGCGAATATGGGCAAGCAGGAACTGATGGACCGCTGTGAAAAGTTGGGCCTTCCCTTCGCGCCCATCGCCAAACCGGAAGACTTGTTCGAAGACAAACACCTCAATGCCTCAGGCGGCCTGACGCCGGTGACGCTGAACAACGGCGTCAAATCGAAGGTGCCGGTGCTGCCGATCGAGATGGATGGTCAGCGTTTTGGTACGCGCATTGATATTCCGCAGATCGGCGAACACACGCGGGAAGTGCTGAAGTCCGTTGGTTATGACGACGCGGAAGTCGAGAAAATGATTGGCGGCAAAGTTGTTGCGGCAGGTAATTGAAAATTATTATTCCCGCTGCAGACCGCTGCCAAAGGTAGGGGTGGCCATCGCGTAAACCGAATTGGGTCACACAACGACGTACATCTGATCATGACATTTCCGATTCAACAATCGCCGAACTATGACACCTCGGCCCGACCAGGTTTTCGAGTAATAGGTGCACTGATCCTCGTCGGTGTGGCAGTGATGTTTGCCACTGAAGTTGTTCCTCTTTTTTCCATTGAAGGAGGAATCCTATCGTCGTGCGAAAAGGAAACGAGTTTGAAAAGTCGGTTTTTCTGCGATGGAGGTGCTTTTCTACTGAGCTTGTTCCCGGCGCCGGCTCAGGGTCCCACACTGGGTCTTGCCACTGCCGGATTTTCTTTTGTTCTTTTGGTATTTGCGTGGCTGCTTATCAAGCCACTAACAAAATTCAGCGACAAGCCCTCGGATTCGAAGACTAAACTTTAGCAATAAATAAGGCTGTTATTCCGGCGCAAACCAGCAAGATGATGTTCACGGCTCAGCAAGCCGCCATCACCTTGCCCCACTTCGGATCGGGCTTCTGTTGTAGAGGTTTCGGCGCGACATTCAGTGCGGCCCAGGTCGTCGAAGTGATGTTGAGCAGCACCGGCTTGCCGAACTCGGCTTCGAGGATCGGCACCGCATGGATCGCAAACCACAGGCCGCCGGGCAGCAACAGTGCCTGTGCTTCGGGTGCGGCGGCGAGGGCGGCGCGTCCCAGTTCCAGCGCCAGTTCATGATCGGCCAAGGGGCTTGAGACCTTGTTCTGGTCGAGATTGCGGCCCAAGGCGCGCAGCGATACCACTTCGATGCCGGCTTCTTTCAGGTAATTCGACAGCGCTGTATTGACGGTTTCCGGCCAGCGCGTGGCCAGTGCCAGTTTGGTCACGCCGAAGTGCTGCAGTGTCGCGATATGCGCTTCGAGGTCGGTGTCGCATTGGATGCCGGTGCGCTGAGCACCTTCATCGAGGATCTCGCGCATTTTTTTGCGGCCCAGCACCGAGGCCACCGGTACGCCGCTCAGCGAGATGCGGTCGACGTTTTTCTTTTTGAGCATGTCGAAGGCACGCCATAACGCGGGCAGTTCGGTTTCGACGGCGGCGAGGCTGTATTCCTTGAGGTTCAGGCCTGTGGTGACCAGCATCATGCCGTCCGGCGCGACACGGTAGAACTGGTAGGCGTCCATGTCGGTGTAGAGGTGGGGAATGACATAACCGAGGGTAAGCCAGGGGCTGACAATGCTCATGTTCACGGGTCCGTTGGGCCGAAAAGCCGTCATTATCCATGACTTGCAGTTCCGTCACCGGAAGACCCCTGTTTTCAGCTATCCTCGCGCTTTCCTTTTTTGATCCTTTTTCCGGAACTCCGCACCATGGCTCAGTACGTATTCACGATGAACCGGGTGGGCAAGATGGTGCCCCCCAAACGCCAAATCCTCAAAAACATCTCGCTGTCGTTTTTCCCCGGCGCCAAGATCGGCGTGCTCGGCGTCAACGGCTCGGGTAAATCCAGCCTGCTCAAGATCATGGCCGGCGTGGACAAGGAAATCGAGGGCGAGGCTGTGCCGATGCCGGGTCTCAATATCGGCTATCTGGAGCAAGAGCCCAAGCTCAATCCCGATCACACTGTGCGCCAAGCGGTCGAGGAGGGCATGGGACCCGTGGTTGCGGCTAAAAAGCGACTCGACGAAGTCTATGCGGCCTACGCCGAACCGGATGCTGACTTTGATGCGCTTGCCGCCGAGCAGGC
>JBIIZE010000146.1:0-5588 GCA_044346435.1 Burkholderiales bacterium | reverse complement strand
CAATACGTCGGCTTCGGCGAGTCTCACATAGGCCGGGATGACATCACCCGCGGCGCGCAGCGCTTCAACGGCAGCCAATGCATCGCCCCAGCGCTCCCGGTTGCGCAGCGCGACGACGCGGTCACGTTCGAGCCGGAACAGCAACGCACGGTCGACCGGGGTCCGTGCCTGGGTTTCCAGGATCAGGTTTTCAAGGCGGGTTATTGCGGTGTCGGTATAGGCATAACGCGATTGCCCGTTTTCTGCGGGGACGGCGGCGCCCCAGCGCACCATGGATGCGGCCTGACGGCCGCGGATGTCAGGTCCGGGGCTGCTGGTAATGCCTGCTGCGCCGTGCGGTGCACGCAGTTCCAGCAGGATGTTCTGCAGTTCGCGCGCAGCTTCGCTGTTTCCGGGCTGCAGCCGCTGTGCCTCCGCGTACGCGCGTAAGGCCGGGAAATTCTGACCCAGGGTTCTGGCGGCATAACCCCGGGCCAGCCAGGCTTCGGCATCGGCGGGGTTCTTTTGCAGCTGCGCCTGCAATCGTTCATCAGCTTCGGCACCGCGGCCTGTATCGGTCAATACCAGCGCAAGAAAGATATTCCAGGCCGGATCGTCAGGCTGTTTGACAAGTGCTGCACGGGCAATTCGTTCCGCTTCGACATAGGAACGGCGTGAGCGATAAGCCCTTGCCACCGTCGACTCGACGTAATCCGGCGCTGTTTTTGTCAGGTCGCGCTGCTCGTAGATTTTCAGGGCTTCATCGGTCTGGCCTGCCCAGATCAGGACCACGACGAGGTCGAAATGGATGCGCGGGTCTGGGTAGCTTGCGGCCAGTTGCCGCAGTTCGGAGATGGCCTGTTCCAGTTGGCCATTGCGGGCGGCAGTGACAGCTTTTTCCAGCCGCGTCTTGATCTGTGCGTCCTCACGTTCATTGACCGCCGCATGCAGCGGATTGGCGCAGACCAATACTGTGAAAGCAAAAATCAATGCCAAGGGGAAAGGCCGGGTCGAGCGCCTCTTTTTGACGTTTTTCGCCCGTTGTTTGAATCCCCAAGGTTCCATGGCGGGTATTTTAAAGGTGTCCGACGGGTCTTGGCATGCTTTACCGGCCGCTCATTGTCGCAAGGCATCTGCATCGCTGATGGTTGTTATCATGGGGTATGAAAATTTCATGGATAAGCGGCAAAAAACGGCAAATACCGGCCATGCTGGCCTTGCTGATATTTACCGCCTGTACGCCGCAGCAGATGCTGCTCAATGCACTGATTCCCGACGGCACGGCCTCGGTCCTGCTCGGTCATATGCAGGGCGTGCCGGATGCCAACCGGCTGCGTGTTGCCGAACTGGAAAAGCAGGGTGACTGGGCGGGGTTGGCGAAATTCGCCGAGGATAATATTGCCAAGGATGCTTTCAGCGCCGAATGGCGGGTGGTTGCCGGTTATGCGCGTTCTCAATTGCGGGATTACCCGCGGGCGATTGCCCATTTCAGCGAATTGGTGCGGATGGCGCCGGATGATGCGACGGGTTATCACTTTCTCGCGGAAACCCAGCGTGCGGCCGGACAGCCGGAGCGGGCGGTGACCACGCTGGAACGCGCACTGCTGGTGGTGCGCGAGTCCCCTGTGACCTATCAGTTGTTGGGCGAAGCCTACAGCGATCTGACACGGTATGTGCCCGCCGCGGCGGCCTATCGCCGCGCGCTGGCAATTGATCCGGATTACGGTGATGCGTGGTTCGGTTTGGGGCGGGCATCGCTGCGGCTGGCACGCAATTCCGATGTGCGCGAAGCCCTGCGGGCGCTGGAACAGATGCGCTCGCCGCGTGCGGCCGAACTGCGCGCGTTGATGAACAGCCAGAGCAACTGATGCGGCAGCCGGGCTGTTGTCAGGCTTTCAGTGCCGGCGTCAGATGCGGCGCAAGCAGCGGCAGCAACTGGGCGAATACTTTCGGATTGCCGGCGACGATATTGCCCGTTTCCAGGTAGCCGTCGTTGCCCTGCAGATTGCCGACGAGACCGCCCGCTTCGGTGATCAGCAGCACGCCCGCGGCAATGTCCCACTTGCTCAGGCCGAGTTCCCAGAAACCGTCGAGCCGGCCCGCTGCAACGTAGGCCAGATCCAGCGAGGCCGCTCCCGGACGGCGGATACCGGCGGTGTGTTTGATGATGTCGCGCAACATGCCGAGGTAGGCGTCGAGATTCACCAGCTCCTTATACGGAAAGCCGGTGCCGATCAGAGCCGGCTGCAGATGCGCGCGTTTGCTGACGCGGATGCGGGTGTCGTTCAGGTAGGCGCCTGCGCCTTTGCTGGCGGTGAACAGGTCGTTGCGGCCCGGATCGTAAACCACTGCATGGGTGAGCACGCCCTTGTGCATCATGGCGATCGACACTGCATATTGCGGAAAGCCGTGCAGGAAATTGGTGGTGCCGTCGAGGGGATCGATGATCCACTGATACTCTGAAGAGCCGGATGCGCCGGACTCCTCTGCTAATATCGCATGCGCCGGGTAAGCTTCCCGCAATGTCTGGATGATCGCTTTTTCGGCCTCGCGGTCCACCTCCGAGACGAAATCATTCGCGGATTTTTCCTTGACGGCGATGACATCAAGATTCCGGCCTGCGCGGTTGATGATGCCACCGGCGCGGCGCGCGGCCTTGACCGCGATATTGAGCATTGGATGCATGGTGGGCTGCGATGTGTGATTTAAAAAGAACGAGAAGCAGAACGAAAAGCGCGCAAGACAACTTCGACCGGCAGTATTTTACGTGATCCCGCCTGACCCACTCAAAAATATTCGTATCGTCCTCTGCGGCACCGCGCACCCCGGCAATATCGGTTCGGCGGCGCGGGCGATGCGCACCATGGGCATTACCGACCTCGCACTGGTCAATCCGCAGCGTTACCCCGATCCGCAGACGCAGTGGTTTGCCGCCGGCGCGACCGATGTGCTGACCGCGGCGCGGGTTTGCGGCTCCCTCGACGAGGCGTTGCAGGGTACGACATTCGCGGTGGCCTGTTCGGCGCGCCGCCGCGATGTCGCGGTGCCGATGGTGGATGTACGCGAGGCGGCGGCGCAGGCGGTCGGGGTGGCGCAATTGCATCGCGTCGCCTTTGTCTTCGGCAATGAAACCTCCGGGCTCAGCAATGATGAAGTCAGCCGCTGCGGACTGCTGGCGAGCATACCCGTGGCCCCTGATTTTTCTTCGCTGAATGTCGCGGCCGCCGTGCAGGTCTTCTGTTATGAGCTGCGCATGGCCTGCGGTGCTGCGCTGCCGGTGCCCAAGGAAGAGCGGCTGGCGTCACATGAAGAGGTCGAGGCGTTTTACGGTCATCTCGAAAGCACGATGACGCAGACCGGATTTCTCAATCCGGATCATCCGCGCAAGCTGATGCTGCGATTGCGCCGGTTGTTCGGCCGCTCGCGGTTGCAGGTGGAGGAGGTCAACATCCTCCGCGGCATTCTCAGCAGTCTGATCACTCCCAAAAGGCGGGATTAAATGCGGGGTTATTAACCCCATGTTTATAAAGATATTTTCTGGCCCACCTCAATCTTGATTAAAATAGTGGGTCTTCATCCGCCCGACGATTAATCAGGCCACGCCCATGTTTGAGCGCATTCAGGAAGATATCGCCGTTGTTTTCGAACGCGATCCCGCTGCTCGCAGCCGCTGGGAGGTGGTGACCTGTTATCCCGGATTTCATGCCTTGCTGGCACACCGGATATCGCATGGTTTGTGGACCAATGGCCTCAAATGGCTGGCGCGGTGGGTTGCTCACTGGGCCCGCTGGTTGACCGGTATCGAGATTCATCCGGGTGCACGCATCGGCCGGCGCTTTTTCATCGACCACGGCATGGGTGTTGTCATTGGCGAGACAGCAGAGATCGGCGACGATTGCACGGTTTATCACGGCGTCACGCTGGGCGGTACCACCTGGAACAAGGGCAAGCGTCACCCGACGCTGAAAACCGGCGTGGTCATCGGCGCCGGCGCTAAAGTGCTGGGCCCGATCACCATCGGCGAGCACGCCAAAATCGGCTCCAATGCCGTGGTGGTCAAGGATGTGCCGGACAACGCCACCGCGATCGGCATTCCGGCGCGTCTGGTCGAAAGCCATGAGGCCACCGGCCGCTTTGCCGCGTACGGGATCGCGCGGGATGCCAATGATCCGGTGGCCAAGGCCATGCATGCGCTGATCGATCACAGCGCTGAAACCGATCAGCGTATCGATCAGATCCTCGCCGAATTGAAGCGGCTGGGGTTGCAAATTGAGGGTGCCGAGAAGTCCAGGCTCGACGCCGGCAGCCTGAACCGCATAGTTGACTAAAACTCAGGGGTTATCTATACTTGACTGAGTTGGTAGGACTTTGTCTTGGGCAAAATCAGGGTATTCGTAAGTATTTGTTTTTAAATGATTATTGAGGTGCTACATGAGACTGACGACTAAAGGCCGTTTTGCAGTCACCGCCATGGTGGATCTGGGAATGCGTCATGGCACAGGGCCTGTAACTCTTGCCGAGATCAGTGGACGGCAGCGCATTTCGCTGTCTTATCTGGAGCAGTTGTTCGGCAAGCTGCGCCGGCGGCAGATTGTGGATTCGGTGCGCGGACCCGGCGGCGGTTATTGCCTTGCCCGCGACATGTCCCAGCTGACCGTGGCTGAAATCATACTTGCCGTCGATGAGCCGATCGATGCGACGCAGTGTGCCGGCAAGGAAAACTGCAAGGACGAGGAAAAGTGCCTGACCCATGATCTGTGGGCCAACCTGAACGAGCGCATTTTTGATTACCTCGGTTCGGTGACCCTGCGCCAGCTGGTGGAGAACCAGCGTGCCAAAGACGCGGGTATTGCCCCGGTCCATGACATGCGCAAGGTGACTCGCAAGCCGGATGCGGTTACTGCCTGATCGGGTTTTTGCCCTGTCTATTTATCCCGTCTTTGGCCATGTCGCACGTTTATTTCGACCATAACGCTTCAACGCCGCTGGATCCGCGCGTGCTGGAAGTGATGCTGCCGTTTCTGCATGAGCAGTGCGGCAATGCGTCCAGCCGACATGAATTCGGAACAGTGGCGCGCAAGGCGGTCGACCGCGCGCGCGAACAGGTGGCGGCGATTGTCGGCGCGCAGCCGGCGCAGGTGGTGTTCACCAGCGGCGGCACTGAAGCCAACAACCTGTTTATCCGCGGCATGGCGGCAGGCATGAAGCCGGGGCAGGTGGCGGTCAGCAGCATCGAACATCCCTGCGTGATGGCGCCGGCACAGGATCTCGTGCGCCAGGGCTGGAAGCTGCGCAAGTTGAAAGTGAATCGTGACGGCCGCATCGATCTCAACGATGTTGATACCGCGCTGGCCGAAAAAACGGCACTGATGTCGGTAATGCTGGCGAACAACGAAACCGGCGTGATCCAGGATGTTGCGGCGGTGGGTGAACGCGCGAAACGTGCGGGCGCGGTGATGCACACCGATGCCGTGCAGGCGCTGGGCAAGATCCCGGTGGAATTCGCCGCGCTGAATGTGCAGGCGCTGACGCTGTCGGCGCACAAGATTTACGGTCCCAAGGGTGCAGGTGCGCTGGTGGTCGACAAGCGGCTTGATCTGCGCGCGGTG
>JBIIZE010000107.1:0-6746 GCA_044346435.1 Burkholderiales bacterium | reverse complement strand
GTCGGCGCAGATTTTCATCGAGAGCTTCCGCCCCGGCACGCTGGAAAAAATGGGTCTGGGCCCGGATGAACTGCTGAAGCTGAACCCGAAACTGGTGATCGTGCGTATCTCCGGCTGGGGCCAGCAAGGCCCTTACAGCAAACGCCCCGGCTTCGGCACGCTGGTTGAAGGCATGTCGGGCTTTGCGTCGTTCAACGGCTTTGCCGACCGCGAACCGGTGTTGCCGCCGATGTATCTCGCGGACACGGTAGCCGGCCTATACGGTGCGGCGGCGGTGATGACCGCCTTGCGTGAAGTTGAAATCAACAAGGGCAAAGGCCAGGTCATCGATCTGCCGCTGCTGGATCCGATGTTCGCGGTGCTCGGTCCTCAGGCAGCCAACTTCCGCCTCACCGGCAAGGTCAAACCGCGCACCGGCAGTCGCTCGACCAATGCCGGACCGCGCAATGCCTACCAGTGCAAGGACGGGCTCTACGTCTGCCTGTCGTCATCGACGCAGAAAATGGCCGAGCGCCTGTTCCGATCAATTGGCCATCCCGAATTCATCACCGATCCGCGTTACGCCACCAATGGCGAACGCGTGAAACATGCCGAAGAACTCGATGCCGTGATCGGCGCCTTCATCGCGCAGCGCACACAGGCGGAGAACGTCGCCTTTTTTGAGGAAGCCGAGGTCACCATCGGGCCGATCTACGACATCCGGCAGATTTTTGATGACCCGCATTTCCTCGCGCGTGAGTTGCTCGCCGATTATCCGGATTCCGACATGGAATCGTTTCCGATGCACCACGTGGTGCCGCGCCTGTCGGGTACGCCGGGTTCGATCCGCACGCCGGCACCGCAGCTGGGTGAACACAATCGCGATCTGTTGCGCGAAGCCGGTGTCGATGACGATGCCTATGCCAAACTGCTGGCCGCCGGCATTGCCTGCGCCGGTGATGCCGCCAAACCGGAAGAAGAATAAACCAGTCATAACAGCGCGCAGCCCCGCTGCGTTTTTGCCGGATTTTATTGCCGGTTCTTATTGATCACCGTAAAGGATGCACCATGTACCGTGAACTCCCCGTCTGGCGCTCGTTGATGTATGTCCCGGTCAACGTTGAAAAATTTGTCGACAAGGCGCACACCCGCGGCGCAGACGTGATCCAGCTCGACATCGAGGACAGCGTGCCGCCGGCGGAAAAAGCCAATGCGCGCAAGCTGGTTGAAAAAAATGCCGCACGCGTCAAACGCGGCGGCGCTGATGTCGTGGTACGAATCAACCAGCCGCTGTCGCTGGCGGTGCGTGACATCGAAGCCTCGATCTGCCCCGACGTCAACGGCATCGCCGTCACCAAGGTCTCGGGCGTGTCACATGTGCAGCTGCTCGACGAACTGGTCAGCGAACTCGAACAGAAACGCGGCATGCCCGTCGGCCACACCAAATTCATCGGCATGATCGAAACGCCGGAAGCGTTTTTCAAGATCCGCGAGATCACCACGGCGAGCAGCCGCATGGTCGCCTGCAATATCGGCGGTGAAGACTTCGCACTGAACTGCAATATGCAGCCCACGGGTGAGGCGCTGTTCTATCCGAAGCAGCACATGGTGATCGCCGCCAACGCCGCGGGCATCATGCCGCTGGGTTTTGTCGACAGCGTCGCGACCTTCGGCGATTGGGAAAACTTCCGCAAGATGGTGCGCCGTTCGCGCGACTTCGGTTTCATGGGCGCGGGCTGCATCCACCCCGGCCAGGTCACCATCGTCAACGAGGAATACAAGCCGAGCGCCGCTGAAGTCGAATACGCGCGCAAGGTCATCGCGATGGACAAGGAGGCTGCCGCTGCGGGCCGCGGTTCCTTCGCGCTCGACGGCAAGATGATCGACATTCCGATCATCGTGCGCGCCGAACGTCTGCTCAAACGTTTCGAAGCCATCTCCGCGCGCGAGTCGATGACCCTGGCGGCCATGAAGGGCTGAACGGCATCCACCGGCGGTAATTCCAGCGGCAGCGATTCTCTTTCTCCGGCGCGTCGGATAGGATGGCGCGTCACGGCTGCGCCCTGCAGCCGTTCCGGAGGAGAGGCCATGAAAATATCAAATAAAATCAAATACTTACTGTTAGCTGTTTTATCCGCAGCCAGTTTCACCGCGCAGGCTCAGCCCGCCGCGAAGTTTCCGACCAAGCCGGTGCGCATCATCGTCGCCTTCCCGCCGGGCAGTTCCACCGACATCGTCGCCCGCGTGGTTGGCGAACGCTTGACCGAAATCTGGAGCCAGAACGTCATTGTTGAAAACCGTCCCGGCGCTTCCGGCAATATCGGCACCCAGGTCGCGCTGCGCGCCAACCCGGACGGCCACACGCTGTTCATGAACAGCTCGGCCATCGCGGTCAATGTCAGCTTGTATGCCAAACCGGGTTACGCGATGAAGGACATCACGCCCATCCTGCAAGGTCCGACCACGCCCAACCTGATCACCGTGCACCCGTCGGTAAAAGCAAAAACGCTGCAGGAACTGATTGCGCTCGCGAAGACGACACCGCTGAGCTACGGTTCCTCGGGTACCGGCACCACGCCGCATCTCGACATGGAACTGCTGTTCAAGTCGCTGGCAAAAGTCGATATCACCCATGTGCCATACAACCCTGCCGCCGCAGCCACCGCCGTGGTCGCCAATCAGGTGCCGGTGGGCTCGACGTCGATGCCGCCGGCCGTGCCCCATGTCAAAAGCGGCCGGCTGCGCGCGATTGCCGTGACTTCGGCAAAACGTTCCGGCGTGCTGCCTGATGTACCAACCGTCGCGGAATCGGGTTTTCCGGGTTTCGACGACGGCACCTGGTTCTCGGTGTTTGCGCCGGTCGGCATTCCTGCCGTTGTCGTCAACCAGGTCAATCGCGACTTCACCACCGCACTGCAATCGCCCGCCGCAAAAGAACGCCTGGCTGCACTGTCGCTGGAATTCACGCCAAACACGGCTGCAGAGTTTGCAGCGCGCCTGAAAACCGAAGTCGAAAAATACGCGCAGATCGTCAAACAATCCGGCGCGCGCGTCGACTGAACAGCCATGCGCAACGTCAACGAATCCAGCATCACGCAAGCGGTTGTACGCTCTTTCGACGGCTCTGCAGATCCGCGATTCAAACAGATCATCGAAAGCCTGACCCGTCATCTGCATGCCTTCGCGCGCGAGGTTGACCTGACGCCACAGGAATGGAAGGCCGGCATTGATTTTCTTTTCCGTGCCGGACAGATTTCGGATGAAAAGCGCAACGAGTTCGTGCTGACCTCCGATGTACTCGGCCTGTCCTCGCTGGTGGACATGCTGCAAAGCAACCCCGGCGCCACCGAACGCAGCGCCTTGGGGCCTTTTTATTCCGAAGGTTCTCCGGCGCTGGCGGTGGGCGGTGATCTCAAGCAGGACAATGACGGTGAACCGCTGCTGGTTCACGGTCGCGTGCTGGATGAAGCCGGCAAACCCGTCGCCGGCGCACAACTCGATTTCTGGCAGGCCGCGGTCAACGGCAAATACTGGCAGCAGGATCCGGCGCAGGATCCGCACAACCTGCGTTTCCGCATGATCACGGGCGACGATGGCGTCTATGCCTTCACCACCGTGCAGCCTGCCCCGTACAGCGTTCCCTACGACGGCCCGGTCGGCGATTTGCTGCGCGCCGGCGGCCGCCACGCCTGGCGACCGGCGCATTTTCATTTCATTGTCGGCGCTTCAGGCTTTCGTCCGCTGACCACCGAAGTGTTTTTCTCCGGCGATCCCTACCTCGACAGCGACGCCATCTTCGGCGTACGTGAATCGCTGGTGGTGACGGTTGCGCCAAACTCGGACGCTGTGCTGGCAAAGCGTTACAACCTCACCGCACCTTTTCACAGCGTGGCTTTCGACTTCCGCCTGAGCCGCTGAATCAGCACCGCGGACCCGCGGTGCCGTAAAATTGCAAATTCTCCTGTAATAACGAGGTTAGTAACGCATGTCTGCAGAACTGGAATCCCTGAAGGAATGGATCGGCCGCACCGAAACCGCGATCGATTACGTGACCGTCCCCGCCGTCAACCGTCTGTCAGCGACCCTGGATCGCGACGATACCTTCCCGAAAATGGGCGACCCGCTGCCCATCGGCTGGCACTCGACATTGTTTCCGCGCGTGGTGCGCCATTCGCAGATCGGTCCCGATGGCCATCCGGCTCGCGGCGACTTCCTGCCGCCGGTGCCGCTGCCGCGCCGCATGTTTGCGGGAAAACGCACGACCTTCATCGCGCCGCTGCATATCGGCGATGAAGTACACCGCCTGTCGACCATCCAGAACGTCACCATCAAGGATGGTCGCAGCGGCCGCATGGTCTTCGTCACGGTAAAGACCGATATCAAAAACGCCAAGGGTGTGGCGATCAGCGAGGAGCAGGACATCGTCTACCGCGGTGAACCCGATAAAAACGCGCCGCCGCCTCCGCCGCAACCCGCACCGGGCAAAGCGGTGTGGAAACATGAAGTCACGCCGGATCCGGTCATGCTGTTCCGATATTCCGCACTGACCTTCAACGGCCACCGCATCCATTACGACCATCCCTATGTCACCGGCGTCGAGGGTTATCCCAACCTGGTGATGAACGGCGGACTGACGACGCTGCTGGTGTATGAACTGGCGCGCACCCATGCATCGACGCCGATCAGATTCATGTCCTCGCGCAATGTACGCGCGCTGTTCGTCGGGCGCACCATCACGCTGTGCGGCGAACCGTCAGCCGACAACAAGACTGCCAAACTCTGGGCGCAGGATGATACCGGCGCACTGGCGCTGACCGCCGAAGCGGAGTTCATCTAATGGCCGGCGGACCTCTCGAAGGCGTCACCATCGTCGATCTGACTTCGGTCGTCGTTGGCCCGCTCGCAACACAGATTCTCGCCGACCACGGCGCGGAAGTGATCAAGGTTGAAACCAAGAGCGGTGATCTGATCCGCAACATGAACGGCAAGTCGGTGACGCCGGGCATGGGCGCGAAGTTCCTGCACCTCAATCGCAACAAGCGCTCGCTGGTGCTTGATCTGAAAAATCCCGACGGCCACGCCGCGCTGATGAAGTTGATCGAAAAAGCCGATGTGCTGGTGTGGAACGTGCGCCCGCCGGCGATGGCACGGCTCAAGCTGTCTTACGACGAAGTGCGCAAGGTCAACCCCGGCATCATCTATTGCGGCATGTTCGGCTTCGGACAGGACGGCCGCTACCGCGAAAAACCGGCCTATGACACCATCATCCAGGGCTCCGGCGGCATGGCCGCGCTGCACCACCGTGCAATGGGCGAACCGCGTTTTGTGCCGATGGTGGTGGCCGACAAGACGGTCGGTCTGATCGCGGTGCAGATGATTGCGATGGCGCTGTACCGCAAAGCCAAAACCGGCGAAGGCTGCTCGATCGAGATTCCGATGTTCGAGAACCTGGTCAAGTTCGTGCTCGAAGAGCATATGTACCTGAAGACCTTCGATCCGCCGCTGGGCGAAACCGGCGACCCGCGTCTGCTCGATCCGCTGGGCAAACCGATTCCGACCAAGGACAGTTACATCTGCATCTCGGCTAACACCAATGATCAGGCTTTCGGCTTTTTTGACGTCATCGGACGGCCGGAATTAAAAACTGATCCGCGCTTCAGCAGCGTGCCGGCGCGTTTTGCCAACGTTGCGGCCTATTTCGAAGTGCGCATGGCTGCGCTGAAAAGCAAAACCACCGCGGAATGGCTGGAACTGTTTGACGCAGCCGACGTGCCGGCAATGCCCTACCACACGCTCGACAGCGTGCTGGAAGATCCGCATCTGAAGGACATCGGATTTTTTGAAATGAAGGATCACCCGACGGAAGGCCGCACGCGCAATATGCGCATGCCGAACAAATGGTCCTGCGGCGTGCGCGAAGGTTGGAACCCGGCGCCGAAACTCGGCGAACAGAGCGTTGAAATCCTGCGCGAAGCCGGGTTGTCCGAAGCCGAAATCCAGGCGCTGCTCGATGCCGGCGCCACTACCGACGGACGCCTTAAAAAAAATTAATGCCCTGCGGGGCGGAGGATAAATAATTGAATAATATCAAATACTTAGCTTCAATTGCCCTGCTGGGCGCTTTATCAACCGGAACGGCACTGGCGCAAACCGCGGCCAACTTTCCGAACAAGCCGGTGCGTTTCATCGCTCCCTTCCCGCCCGGCGGCAGCACCGACACGCTGGCGCGACTGGTCTCCTTACGGCTTTCCGAGATGTGGGGTCAACAGGTCGCCGTTGAAAACCGCGGCGGCGCAGGTGGCACCATCGGCGTTGAACTGGCGGCGCGTGCCGCGCCCGACGGTTACACCATCGTCATGGGCCATGTCGGCACCTTCGGTTTTAATCCGACGCTGTATCCCAAACTGCCATACGACGCGATCAAGGATTTCGCGCCGATCACCATACTCGCAACAGTACCCAACGGCATGGCCGTGCATCCCTCGCTGCCGGTCAAAACCGCGCGCGACTTTGTCACGCTGGCCAAAGCCAAGCCGGGTGAACTGCTGTACGCCTCCGGCGGCAGCGGCAGCGCGTCACATCTGGCCGGTGAGTATTTCCGCCTGCTCACCAAGATCAACATGGTGCACGTACCGTATAAAGGCACCGGCCCGGCGATGATCAGCATGATTTCGGGACAGACCACGATGACCATCACCGGCATGGTCGCCCTGATGCCGCACGTCAAAACGAACCGCCTCAAGCTGCTCGGCGTGGCAACGATGAAA
>JBIIZE010000106.1:0-6774 GCA_044346435.1 Burkholderiales bacterium | reverse complement strand
AAGCTGGGTCATGGGTAGCAGAAAGTGTGGTCGAAAGCAGGGGGTGGAATTTTATAACTATTTGTTTATTAGATAAAATTTTGGTGTGGAATCTTGACTCCGGTCAAGGCCGGCGCGATGGCCATTACCTATAGTGGCGCCCACTCTACCGGGTAACGCATTATGGGGGACGGGCGCGACTGCATTTAGAATTGTGCAGACGGCCTTTCCGCCGCGATCCGCGCGGCGAACATAACGGGCAGGCAGCCTTTTTTCTGCCGCAGAATTTTTTGGAGATCAAGAATGGAAGCATTAAAAGGTGTTCGGATTCTCGACATGACCCACGTGCAGGCGGGCCCGACGTGCTCACAACTGCTGGCGTGGATGGGCGCGGACGTAATCAAGTTTGAGCCGCCGCAGGGTGACGCAACCCGCGGCCAGCTGCGCGATGTGCCGAATGCCGACAGTCTGTATTTCACCATGCTCAACTGCAACAAGCGTTCGATCACGGTGAACATGAAGAACCCGGAAGGCAAAACGGTCTTCATTGATCTGCTGAAAAAGTGCGACATCATCATGGAGAACTTCGGCCCCGGCGTGCTCGACCGTTTCGGTTTCACCTGGGAAAAGATTCACGAGATCAATCCGAAAATCGTCATGGGTTCGATCAAGGGTTTCGGTTCCAGCGGCCCCTACTCGGATTTCAAGGCTTATGAAAACGTTGCGCAGGCGATGGGTGGAGCCATGAGCACGACCGGCGTGCCGGATGGCGCCCCCTTCGTGACCGGTGCGCAGATCGGCGACTCCGGCACCGGTCTGCATCTGGCGATCGGTCTGCTGGCCGCCTTGCATCAGGCCAACCGCACCGGCCAGGGCCAGTATGTCGAAGTGGCGATGATGGACGGCGTGATGAACCTGTGCCGCGTGAAATGGCGCGATCACCAGCGTCTGACCCGCGGCGATCTCCCGGAATATTCGGTGCCGACCTACAAAGGCATGGGCGAGACCCCGCGCGCCGGCAATGACTCCGGTGGCGGTCAGCTCGGCAATGCCATTCACTGCAAGCCGCACGGCGCCAACGACTGGCTTTACATCGTGGTGCAGGAAGCGGTGTGGGATGCGCTGGCCAAACGCATCGGTCCGGATGTGGGGATGCCTGATCTCGCCACCGATGCGCGTTTTGCCACCATCGGTGAGCGCCGCAAAAACCAGCAACTGATGTGGACGCTGATCAACAAATTCGCTGAGAAGTTCACCAAGCGCGAGTTCATGGCCATTCTCAACCCGCTGGATGTGCCCTGCGGCCCTATCATGTCGACGGAAGATCTGGCCAATGACGAGCATGTCCGCGGCCGCGAGATGTATGTCGAACTGGATCATCCGCAGCGCGGCAAGTGGTACAACGTCGGCATGCCGATCAAACTGTCGGCCTCCCCCGCAGTGATCAAGCGTTCGCCGCTGCTTGGTGAGCATACCGATGAAGTGCTGAAGGATGTGCTCGGCTACGGCGGTGACGCCATCGAGAAACTGAAGACCGCAGGTGCGTTCAGCCTGCCGCCGAAGAAAAAATAACGCGGGCCCGCACGAGCCTGACGACATTCATTAAAGGATTCAACATGAAAATCGCAATCATCGGACAGCAGGATTTCGGCAAGGAAGTGCTCGAGGCGTTCCTCGCGCGCAAGGATGAGGTGGCGGGTGTGTTCTGTGCGCCGGAGAAGCCGGGTGCGAAAGCCGATCCGCTGCGTACCGCCGCCGAAGCGCACGGCCTGAAAGTGTTCCAGTTTCCGTCGCTGCGTGTGCCCGAAGCGCATGACGCGCTGAAGTCACTGAATGTCGATATCGGCGTGATGGCCTATGTGTTGCAATTTGCGCCGGATACCTTTGTGCATCTGCCCCGACTGGGCATGATCCAGTACCACCCGTCGCTGCTGCCGCTTTACCGTGGCCCGTCGTCGATCAACTGGCCGATCATTCGCGGTGATACCAAAACCGGCCTGACCATTTTCCGGCCCAACGAAGGGCTGGACGAAGGTCCGGTGATCCTGCAGAAGACCTGCGATATCGGTCCCGACGAGACCATCGGCGAGGTTTACTTCAACAAACTGTTCCCGATGGGCGTCAAGGCCATGCTGGAAGCGGCGGACCTGGTCTATGCCGGCAAACACACTGAGACGGTGCAGGACGAGTCGAAAGCCAGTTACGAAGGCTGGTGCCGTGCCGGCGAAGCGCATATCCAGTGGGCCAACCATGTTGATTTTGTTTACAACGTGATTCGCGGCACCAATCCGGCGCCCGGCGCATGGACCACGCTGAACGGCAAAAAAGTACAGATTTTTGATGCGCGCAAACACCTGTTCCGCCGCTTTGCCGATGTCGTTGGCAAGATCGGCGAAGTCGCCGAGGTGACCGAAGGCAGTTTCAAGGTCACGGCCCAGGGCGGATTCATCGAAGTGCTGCGCGCGCGTGGCGAAGACGGCAAGAAGCTGTCGGGTGGTGAATTCGCACGCGCGAACGGACTGGCGAAGGGCGCGCTGCTCGGAACCTGACGTTCAGTCGGGGGCCAAACCCCGCTCAAGGCCACGCTGCGGCGTGGCCTTTTTTATTTCTGTAATAACTATCTGTTTTTATTATATTTTTTCCATTAACTCGACGCCGGGTTTGTGTCAGTGGCTGTTTTGGGCTTACGTTGGTCGGCAAGGCATGACCGATGGTCGGACAAGTCCGAATAATGTGTGATGTTTTGCACTAAGTCCTTAAAAAACCAAAACTTTCGGGGGGGGATATCGTAAAATCTTCGAAATTCCGTCGTTAAGCCATTCAGCAGAAACATAAAAACAACGCGGATCGGGGCGCATTAAGGGATGAAAAAGCTGAGCTTCTGGAAGGCCGACTGGTTCCTCGGGCTCTTGGTCGCCATCGTGATGCTGATTGCGGCGCGGGGTGACCTGATCCAGAGCCTTGAGCGCAAGGCTTACGATCTCGGGGTCAAAGCCGCCTCACGGACACCTTCCGACCGTATTGCCATCATTGCCATTGATGACGCCAGCATTGCCAATATCGGCCGCTGGCCCTGGTCGCGTGACGTCCATGCCCGGATGATCGACCTGCTGGGTGGCGCCAAGGCGAAAGTCATCGCCAATACCACCTTCTTTTTTGAGCCCCAGCGTGATGCCGGGCTGGGCTATATCGAAAAACTCATTGCGCTGCAGCAGGAGGCAACGCCTGCTGATCCCGCAAAACCCGGCGCCAACGATGAGGTTCTGGGCAAAATCGGCAGCGTGCTCGCCGAAGCCGAACAAGCGCTGAATACCGACCGCAAACTTGCCAGCAGCATCAAACAGGCCGGCAATATCGTGTTGCCAATGGTGTTCCAGCAATTGACCGAACCCCAGGGCAATCCGGACAAACCGTTGCCGGCCTATGTCAGCGCCAACAGTCTGGCACTGGCGGGCGCCGGTGAACTGTTGCCGCCGCCGGGAATTTTGCCGATTTATCCGATTGCCGAACTCGGCGCGGCTTTACCCGGGATCGGACACCTCAACGCCGACCATGATGTCGATGGCGCGGTCCGTGCCGAACCGTTGCTGGTGCGTTATTACGACCGTCTGTTTCCGGCACTGTCGCTGCAGGTTGCGGCGCGCAGCCTGAATCTGGGGGTGGCCGACCTCAAGCCGGTGTGGGGAGAAGCGCTGCAGGTCGGCAAGCTTCGCGTCCGTACCGATGAAGAATTGCGCATGCATACGTTTTTCTATGCCGACCGCGACGGACGTCCGCCGTTTCCGGTGGATTCCTTTTTCGATGTGATCAGCGGCAAGGTGCCGGTTTCGAAATACCAGGACAAGATCGTGCTGATCGGCGCCACCGCAGCCGGTTTGGGCACGGCGCAGGTGACCCCGGTATCCCCGGCGACGGCGCCGGTGATGACGCTGGCGCATACGATTTCGAGCATTCTCGGCGAACATTTTTTCATCACGCCATCCTGGGGAATCTGGGTGCAGGCCGGTGTATTTCTGGCGATCGCGCTGTATCTGATCATCGTTTTGCCTCATCTGAAGGCGGGTGTGGCTGCAGTCGTGAGTCTCGGCATCGGTATGCTGCTGCTGGGCGCGCATTTCGGCCTGATGGTTACGCAGTTGATGTGGATCCAGTTGATGGGGTCGGTCGCCTTGCTGGCCGTCGGGTATGCAGCGTTGACCACCAAACGTTTTCTGGTCACTGAGCGCGGCAAGGAAAAATCCGATGCCGAGTCCGCCGAATCCAACCGCATGCTGGGTATCGCCTACCAGGCGCAAGGGCAACTGGATATGGCCTGGGACAAGTTTCGCCAGTGTCCGCTCAATGATCCGGTGATGGAAAACCTGTATGGCCTGGCACTGGATTTCGAACGCAAGCGCCAGTTCAACAAAGCGGAATCGGTTTTCCGCTACATGGCCGAATTCAATCCCAAGTTCCGCGATCTCGAGCAGCGGCTGACGCGGGCCAAGGCATTGTCGGAGACCGTCATTCTGGGCGGCGCGCAGGGGCATCCGGGCGGCACGGTCATGCTCGAAGGCGGGGGCATGGAAAAACCCATGCTTGGCCGCTACCAGGTCGAAAAAGAACTGGGCAAAGGCGCGATGGGGGTGGTTTACCTCGGCAAGGATCCCAAGATCGGCCGTGTTGTTGCCATCAAGACCATGGCGCTGTCGCAGGAGTTTGAAGGCGATGAGCTGGTCGAGGTCAAGGAGCGGTTTTTCCGCGAGGCGGAAACGGCCGGGCGGCTGACGCATCCGAACATCGTGACGATCTACGATGCCGGCGAAGAACACGACCTCGCTTTTATCGCGATGGAGTTTCTTAAGGGCCGTGATCTGGTGCCGTACACCAAGAAGGATGTGTTGTTGCCGGTGCCGCAGGTGCTGTCGATTGTCGCGCGCGTGGCGGAAGCGCTGGGTTATGCCCACCAGCAAAACGTGGTGCACCGGGATATCAAACCCGCGAACATCATGTATGAACCGGAAAGCGACACGCCGAAAGTCACCGACTTCGGGATTGCCCGCGTCACCGACTCCTCCAAGACCAAGACCGGCATGGTGCTGGGCACGCCGTCCTACATGTCGCCCGAGCAACTGGCCGGCAAAAAGGTCGAAGGCCGCTCGGACCTGTTTTCTCTCGGCGTCACCTTGTACCAGATGCTCAGCGGCAGCCTGCCGTTTACCGGCGACTCGATGGCGCAGCTGATGTTCAAGATTGCCAATGAGCCGCACGCCGATATCCGCACCGTCAACCCGGCGCTGCCGACCTGCGTCGCCGCTGTCATCAACAAATCACTGGCCAAGGACCCGGATCAGCGTTATCAGACCGGCGAACAGATGGCAAAAGCCATTCGTCTGTGCCTTGGAACCATGAATGCGCCAGCCAAGCCGGCTGCTGCGGTATCCTGAGACCCTTTATGGCTGACTTAACCAACGTGCTGGAAATTGCCACCGCCACCCATTCCGGGATGGTTCGCTCGCACAATGAGGACAGCATCGCCGCTGACGCCGCAGTCGGGCTTGCGGTATTGGCCGATGGCATGGGCGGTTACAACGCCGGCGAGGTGGCCAGCGGCATCGCGGTTGCAATGATCAGCGCCGAACTGAAGAAAAGTCTGGCGGCGGTTACCGGGGAACTGGACGTCGCGACAGCGGAGAAGCTGGTGGGCGAACATGCGGTTCGTGCCAACAACGCGATTTTCCAGGCTTCGCAAAGCCAGCCTCAATATGCCGGCATGGGAACGACGCTGGTTGTCGCACTGTGGCACGATGACCACATGATCGTCGGGCATATCGGGGATTCACGCCTTTACCGGATGCGCGGAAGCAAGCTGGAGCAGGTCACGCGGGACCATTCCCTGCTGCAGGAGCAGATCGACAGCGGCCTGATCACCAAGGAGCAGGCGCGGCATTCGCAGAACAAGAATCTGGTGACCCGGGCGGTCGGCATTGACCCCGAAGTCGATGCCGAGGTGCACAGCTACCCCGTGCAGGCGGGTGATATTTACCTGCTCTGTTCGGACGGTCTGAATGACATGGTGACCGACGAAGATATGGAATTGACGCTGTCCTCGCTGCAGGCCAACCTGCCGCTGGCGGCGGAGCAACTGGTCCAGCAGGCGAACGATAATGGCGGTCGCGACAATGTTTCGGTTATTCTGGTGCGTGTGCTGAAGAATTTCCCGGCCCGCAGCGGTTTGGTGGACAGGATGAAGTCCTGGTTCAGATAAGCAACGGGGATGACACTATGGCGAAGTTGATACTTTCTCTCGAAAACTCGGTGATCCGCGAGGTGCCTCTCGACAAGGAGCGGATCATGATCGGCCGCAAGGCGAGCAACGAGATCCAGATCGAGAATCTTGCGGTGAGCGGCGAACATGCCTGCATCGTGACGATCCTCAATGATTCGTTCCTCGAGGACATGGGCTCGACCAATGGCACATTGGTCAACGGCAACCCGATCAAAAAACACATCCTTCAGAACAACGATGTGATCGAGATCGGCAAGTACAAGCTCAAGTACATCGCCGAGGCGCCGGCTCACGCCCCTGCCGAGGATTTCGAGAAAACGATGATTCTGCGGCCTTCGGCCAAACCCGCTGCCGCACCGAAACCGGCTACCGAACCCGCACCGGCGGCCAAGCCGTCGATGCCGCCGCCGACACCCAAGTCAACCATGGCGCCTGCGGCTCCTGCTGCGGCAAAGCCCGCGCAACCGGCGGCTGCACCTGCTGCTGCCGCTGCTGCGGTGGCAGCAGCCACGGCAGCCAAACCCGGC
>JBIIZE010000105.1:0-6843 GCA_044346435.1 Burkholderiales bacterium | reverse complement strand
CGTGATGGAAGCGGAAATCGCCGCCAGCTATGACAGGGAATGGAAGCAGGGGCGGGAACAGCTTTCAGAATCGCTGCGCAGCCAGATTGAACGTGGACGGTCGATCACTGCGGTCGATTATCAGCATGCGCTGGAACGTATTGCCGCAGTCAATGCGGCTTTTGAACCGTTGTATGCGGCCTATGACGTCATCATGACGCCGGCGGTACCCGGCACTGCGCCGCGTGGACTGGACTCGACCGGGGATCCGGCTTTTTGTACTCTGTGGACCTTCTGCGGCATGCCGGCGCTGACGCTGCCGCTGCTGCGCAACACGAATGGTTTGCCTCTGGGTGTTCAACTGGTGGCGCCACGTTACTGCGATGCGCAGCTTTTGCGCGCCGCGCGCTGGTTGTGCAACGCGGTTCACTAATCCCTTTCAGGCGGATCTCAATATCATGAGTCAACAAAAACCCAGAGTGCTGGTTACCCGCGAAGTTTTTGATGAGACGCTCGAATACCTGCGCCAGCACTGCGAAGTCCTCGATAACCAGCGTGATGTGCCCTATACGCCGGATGCGCTCGGCAAGGCGTTGGCGGATTGCGACGGCCTGATGTGTGCGTTGACCGACAAGGTGGATCCCGTGTTGCTGGCGGCGGCGCCGAAACTGAAGGGGGTGGCCAATATCGCCGTGGGTTACAACAATATCGACGTTCCCGCCTGCACGGCGCGCGGCGTCATGGCGACCAATACGCCGGGCGTTCTTGATGACAGCACTGCGGATCTGGCGTGGACGCTGATGCTGGGCACGGCACGCCGGATCACCGAAGTCGAGCGCCGCATCCGCAACGGTGAGTGGACCGGGTGGCAGTTGAAGCAGTGGCTGGGTGTCGATGTGCATCATGCGACGCTGGGCATTGTCGGCATGGGCCGGATCGGGCAGGCCATCGCACGCCGCGCCTTCGGCTTCGAGATGAAGGTGATTTATCACAACCGCAAGCCCATCGCGCCGGAACTGGAACGCAAATGCAATGCGACGTACGTGTCGTTTGACGAATTGCTGTCGCAGTCCGATTTCATCGTGTTGCAGGTGCCGTATTCACCGCAGACCCATCATCTGATCGGTGCTGCGCAACTGGCGAAAATGAAACCGACGGCAATCCTGATCAATTCGACGCGCGGCGGCGTTGTGGATGACGCGGCGCTGATCGATGTTCTGAAAAAAGGCGGTATCCGCGGCGCGGGCCTCGATGTTTACGAAAACGAGCCGAAACTGAATCCGGAATTCCTCAAGCTCGACAACGTGGTGCTGGCGCCACATGTCGGCAGTTCCACCGAAGCCACTCGGAAGGCAATGGCCATGCTGGCGGCACAGAATCTGGTGGCCGCCTTGCAGGGGAAGCTGCCACCGAATCTGATCAATCCGGAAGCGCGCCGCTAGGCGGATAAAAACAAGTATTTGTTTTTATTGATTAATTTATAATGCTTTAACGGCGGCGGCTGTGCCGCCGTGCAATCCGTCCTTCTGATGAATTACGCCACCCAACTTGTCGACCTGATGGTGCAGGTCATGCTGCCGCTGTCGCTGCTGGTCTGCGCCGGCGCGTTGTGGACGCGTTTTTTTCCGGATACCGATGTCGAGCAGATGCGCAGCAGCCTGAACCGGCTGGTGATGTATCTGTTTTATCCCTGCATCCTGTTTGCAGTGGCTTCCAGCACACCGATCAGTCGTGATCTGTTGTCGGTGCCGTTGCTGGTGGGGATTGCCTCCCTGATCTCCGGCGGGTTTCTTTACCTGATGCTGTACCGGCTGCCGCTGTGGCCCGGTCTCAGCGACCGCACCCGCGCCGCGCTGATGCTTGGCGGCATGTTCGGTAATACCTTCAATATCGGTGCGCCGGTGCTGGTGTTTTTTTTCGGCGCTGAAGCGATCCGATACGCCGTATTCAACGACATGCTGATGACGATGCCGCTGGTGTGGACACTCGGCGTGTGGATTGCCACGCGGCTAGGGTCTCACGATGATGCGGCCCGGCCTTCGGTGATCGGCGTGGTGCTGACGATGCCGCCGATCTGGGCTTTCCTTTCGGGCTTCACCTGCCAGCAACTGGGTTTCACCTACGAGCCGCTGGTTGCCGCGACACGCTTCATCGGCCAGGCGACGATCCCGGTGATCCTGTTCGTTCTCGGCATGACCATCCCCTGGCGCAATCTGGTGCCGCGCGGCGAGATTCTTTCCGTGGTCGGCATCAAGCTGCTGCTGACACCCTTCATCGTCTGGCTGATCGCGCCGCTGATTTATTCGCCGATGGGTGAGGCGCAGTATGCCGCGGTGGTCGAAGGCACCACGCCGGCGATGATGACGGCATTACTGCTGGCGGATCGTTTCAAACTGGATTCGGGCGCTGCAGCCTTGCTGATCGGCTGGAGTACCATACTGTTCTGGCTGACACTGCCGCTGATCATGGCATTCGGCTGGATCAGTCGAACGTGATGCGGTGCGCATAAAAAGGGGAACTGCTTTGAAAGTCGGATTCATCGGATTGGGCGCGATGGGGCGCCACATGGCACAGCATCTGCACAAGGGCGGTCATCAGCTGGGTGTGTGGGCGCGCCGTGCGGAAAGCGCGCAGCCGCTGGTGGCCATCGGTGCCACCCGTTACGACACGCCGGCCGCGCTGGCAGCAGCATCGGACGTGGTGTTCACGATGGTCACCGCATCCAGCGATTTCGAGCAGGTGGCTATCGGCGCCAACGGCATCATTTACGGTGCCAAAACCGGTCTCGTACTGGTCGACATGGAAACCATTTCACCGGCGGTGGCGCGCGCGGTGGCGAAGCAGCTCGCGGCCAAAGGCATTGAAATGCTGGATGCACCGGTATCCGGCGGCCCAATGGGTGCGGAACAGGCGACGCTGTCGATCATGGTTGGCGGCAAGACGGATGTGTTTGAACGTATCAAGCCGCTGTTCGCCTGCATGGGCAAGACCATCACCCGCGTTGGCGACATCGGCGCCGGACAGGTGACCAAGGCCTGTAACCAGTTGGCCTTGCTGGTGGCGACGCAGGGCGTTGCGGAATCCCTGCATCTGGCGGCACGGCTGGGTGCGGATCCCGGCAAGGTGCGTGAAGTGCTGATGGGCGGCGTTGCGGCGAGCCGTGTCATGGATCTGTTCGGTAAACGCATGGTCGAGCGTAATTTCGACAACGGCATCGACACGCGGCTGTACCACAAGGATCTCGGCATCATCCTCGGGCTGGCGCATGAAGAGGGACTGGCGACACCGGGTGGTGCGCTGGTGATGCAGCAAATCAACGCATTGATGGGCCAGGGCCGCGGCCGTGATGATCTGGGTGCGCTGATCACGGTGCTGGAAATGATGTCCGGCACCACCCCGAAACAGGAGAAATGACATGAGCTTCACCCAGCCTGAACCCGCGACCCCGCGGCTGACCCGTTCCGAACTCGCAGTGCCTGGCGTCAATCCGGCGCTGTTCGAGAAGGCCGCGAAATCGGCGGCCGATGTGATCTTTCTGGATCTTGAGGATGCCGTCGCGCCTGACGACAAACCGCAGGCGCGCAAGAACGTTATTGCCGCGCTCAATGATGTCGACTGGGGTAAAAAGGTCATGGCGGTTCGCATCAACGGCCTCGATACCCATTACATGTATCGCGATGTAGTTGATCTGGTCGAAAACTGTCCGCGACTCGACATGCTGGTCGTGCCGAAGGTCGGCGTTCCGGCTGATCTGTATGCGCTGGACATGCTGGTGACGCAGATCGAGACGGCGCAGGGACGGACCAAGCGTATCGGTTTTGAAGCGCTGATTGAAACCGCTCTGGGGCTGGCCAATGTCGAAGCCATTGCGCAATCCAGCCGCCGGCTGGAGGCACTGGCCTTCGGTTCCGGCGATTTCGCGGCATCAACCCGCGCCCGCACGACCATCATCGGCGGACTCCATCCCGAGTATGGCGTGTTGTCGGATCGCGACGCACAGGGCAACCGTGAATACCATCAGGCTGACCCCTGGCATGCGGCGCAGGTGCGCATCCTCGTCGCCTGCCGCGCCTACGGGCTGCGGCCGATTGACGGTCCTTACGGCGATTTCAAGGATCCTGAAGGCTATCTCTCGGCCGCGCGCCGGGTGGCGGCACTGGGTTATGAGGGCAAATGGGCGATCCATCCGACGCAAATCGAAGCGGCGAACGCGGTGTTCAGTCCGTCGGCCGATGAAGTCGCCAAAGCCCGACGCATTGTCGAGGCCATGGCGCAGGCCGCCCGCGAAGGCAAGGGCGCCGTGCAGGTCGACGGCCGTCTGGTCGACCTTGCGAACATCCGCATGGCCCAAAACCTGCTGCAGAAGGCCGACGCCATCGCCGGGAAATGATCATCATGCGGTCGCTTCGCGCCGGGCTGAAAATTCGCTAGACTGATTTCCTGCCGGTTCCGTCCGGCGTCTCCCGGAGGAGGGGGTCATGAAAACAGTCAGCCAGTTGTTGCAGGGCAAGGGCAGCAGCGTGTGGTCGGTGACTCCGGACAGCAGCGTGTACGACGCATTAAAGCTGATGGCCGAAAAAAACGTCGGCGCACTGCTGGTGATGAGCGACGGCAAACTGCGCGGCATCCTGTCGGAACGCGATTACGCGCGCAAGGTCATCCTCTTCGGCAAGTCATCGCATGATCTGGCGGTTCGCGAAATCATGTCGGACAAGGTGGTCTGTGTCGGACCTGCGCAGAAAGTGGATGAATGCATGGCAGTGATGTCGAACAAGCGCATCCGCCATTTGCCGGTACTCGACACCGGCAAGGTCATCGGCATGCTGTCGATCGGCGACCTGGTGAAGGAAGTGATCGCCGACCAGCAGATGACCATACAGCAGCTTGAAAGTTATATTCACAGCTGATTAACCGCTTATCGTGAATGCCGGCGCCGGTTTTTTTCGGCGTGGCGTTCGCGTGTGTAAACACAATGAAGTAAACGGAGCAGGGCAGAACATGAAATTCGGCACCATCATCATCGGAGATGAAATCCTTTCGGGCAAACGCCAGGACAAACACATGGCCAAGGCCATTGCACTGCTTGCGGCGCGGGGCTTCGATCTGTCGTGGGTGCAGTATCTGGGTGATGAGCCGGATCTGATCGTTTCGACACTGCGCCGCACGCTGGCCGGTGACGATGTGGTGTTCAGTTTCGGCGGCATCGGTGCGACGCCGGATGATCACACCCGTCAGTGCGCGGCCGCAGCGGCCGGCGTTGCGCTGAAGCTGCATCCCGAGGCGGAAACCGAAATCCGCGGGCGCTTTGCCGATGATCCCAAGGGCGTTACGCCGCAGCGCCTGATGATGGGCGAGTTTCCCGAGGGTTCGACGATCATTCCGAATCCGTACAACCGCATTCCCGGATTCACCTTCCGCAATCACCATTTTTTGCCGGGTTTTCCCGAGATGTCCTGGCCGATGATGGAGTGGGTGATCGACCAGCGTTATGCATCCATCGGCGCGGTGCGTGCGGTGGAGTCGGCGATCATTGTGCGTGAAGCGGGTGAGAGCCAGTTGATCGATCTGATGAACGAATGCCTGCGTGCTTATCCGGAGCTCAAGGTGTTCAGCCTGCCGCGGGTGACGCCCGAGCGTTATATCGAACTCGGCGTGCGCGGTGATGCGGCGCAGGTGGCGCCGGCGATTGCAATGCTCAAGGCCGGCGTCAGTGCACTGGGTTTTCCGTGGACGCCGTTCCAGGCCTGAAGCACCGCCGCGATTGCATAAAAAAAGCCCCCGGATTTCTCCGGGGGCTTTTTGTTGCTGCGTTTGTTTCTAAACAGTCTGTTGCTGAGAATCAGGCAGCTTTCTTGCTGGCCTTTTTCACCGCGGTGGTCGCCTGGGAAGCAGCGGCTTCCATGTTCGACTGCGTGGCTTGTGCGAACTGCTTGGCAACTTTCGACAGGTTGTCGTAGGCGGAGTTGACGGCGGCAATTGCCGACTTCACCGCGGCTACGCCGACTTCCGAACCCGCCGGGGCGGTTTTCACCAGCTTGTCGAGACCGGTCACCAGTTCTTTGTTGAACACGGAGACTTGGGCTTCGACCAGCTTGCCGAATTCAGCCTGGGTGCCGGACGCGACGTCGTAGAGGCTTTTCGCGTAGGCGGTGGCTTTTTCCAGCGACGGTTGCGCCAGATTGTCTTTCAGCGCGGCGAATTGCTGGAAATCCTTGACGGCGGCCAGCGCTTTCGCGCCTTCGAAGCTGTCGGAGAACGCGGTTTTCGCGGCTTTCAGTTGCAGGTCCATCAGGCGCTCGGCGCCTTCGATCGCCACGCCGGCGAAGCGCATCGCGACATCAAGGTTGGCTTTGTTCATTGCAATAAGTTGTTCGGGAGTCTGATACATGGTTAATCTCCTTTAAAAACAGTTAGATACTGGTTAAAACGAATTTCGTAGCGCCGGAAAGCTTCATAAATATTGCGCTGCACAATTCAAATTATAAGGGCTTAAAAGAGCAAGTCAAGGGTTTGGCCAAAATATTTATTGCATTGCACCATAATTGGTTTGTAACTGCTAACTTTGACGGCGATGCCTGCCCCCGATAGCATCAAAAAAAGCTGGCGAATCAAGTGCTTGCCGGTCCCGGGTCGCGATGCGGCCTTTTTCCGTAACTATCTGTTTATAAGTGATTATTTTTAAAATCTTATGACCACCTTGTTCAGCAAGATCATCGCCCGTGAGATTCCGGCGGATATCGTCTACGAGGACGAGCGTTGTCTGGCCTTCCGGGACATCAATCCCCAGGCGCCCACCCATGTGCTGCTGATTCCGAAGCAGGAGATCGCCAAGCTGGCTGATGCCGGCGCTGCCGATCAGGATTT
>JBIIZE010000104.1:0-6874 GCA_044346435.1 Burkholderiales bacterium | reverse complement strand
TAATAAGTTTAACAAATAGGCAACAGACGAAATTTTCAGGCGGGCACATCACTTAGCGTCATCATCGACATGCTATGCACAGGTTTATCCACAGCTTTTGTGGAAAACTGAAAAAAGACGTTACCGCTCAACGGCTTCGCAACACCGGCAAAGCCGCCGCGCTTGCTGATTCAGCGCGTGGCGGCTACAGTTACGCGAATTTTTTCCGCGGCGCTGACCGCTTTTCCCGCAACCTTCATCGGAAACTCCGCGTGCTCTCCATTATCGAAGCTGCCGGCTGGCCCATCTGGCCCCTGATTATCTGTTCCGTGATCGCACTCGCCATTATCGGTGAGCGTTTGTGGTCGCTGCGCCAGAACGTGGTGCTGCCGAAAAACATGCTCGTGCACGCCATCCAGGCCTATCGCCAGAACGGCGTCACGCCGCAACTGCTGTCACAACTTTCCGCGACAGCCCCCCTGGGCCAGATTCTGGCGGCCGGACTGCGCAATGAAAAACATTCCGCGGCAGTGATGAAAGAGTCGATCGAGGAATCCAGCCATGCCGTAGCAATTGAACTCGAACGGTTTCTGACCACACTCGGCACCATCGCGGCCATTTCGCCGCTCTTGGGCCTGTTCGGCACCGTCGTGGGCATGATCGAAATCTTCGGCGCACAAACCCCGTCGGGCACCAATCCGCTGGTACTGGCGCACGGCATTTCCATCGCGCTGTACAACACGGCATTTGGCCTTGTCGTTGCGGTACCCAGCATGGTGTTCTACCGCTACTTCCGTGCCAGGGTGGATGCGCTTCTGGTCGACATGCAGATCCAGGCCGTCAAACTCGTTGAAATCATTCATGGCGAAAGAGATGCCTGAGCGCACGATATTCGCCGCTCAGCAACCGGACATGACGTCATGAGATTCCGCAGCCGCACTTCGCGCGAAGATCCGGAAATCAATTTCATTCCGCTGATCGACGTGCTGCTGGTGATCCTGATTTTCCTGATGGTCACCACCACTTATTCACGGTTCGCAGAACTGCAGATCAACCTGCCGACCGCGGAAGCGGGCGCACCGCCGGAACGGCCTGCGCAGCTTGATGTCGCGGTCGACGCCAAAGGCAACACCACGATCAACCGCAGCGCAGCCCCCGGCGGCAGCCCGGCTGTGCTGAGTGAAGCCCTGAAACGCGCCGCCGGCGACATGAAGGATCCGGTCATCGTCATCAACGCCGATGCCAACGCCTCCCACCAGTCGGTGGTACGCGTGATGGAAGCCGCGCAAATTGCCGGCTACGCCAAAATCACCTTCACCACCCAGGCCCGCAAGTAGCATCTCGACGCGTCGCGGCAAACCCGTTAGCCTGACCGCGCCATGGCCACCCCTACTCACTGGCAGCAACGTGGCGCCCTCGCCTTGCTGCTGTTGCCGCTGACCGCCGTCTTCGCGACCGTTGCCGCGCTGCGTCGCGCGGCCTGGCGTCACGGCCTGCTCAAGGCACAGCACCCCGGGGTTCCGGTCATCATCATCGGCAACATCACCGCCGGCGGTACCGGCAAAACCCCGCTGACCCTCTGGCTGGCCCAGTTCCTTCTGCAACAGGGCAAACACCCCGGCATCATCAGCCGCGGCTACGGCGCTGCCGCAGCCCACGCCCGCGAAGTTCCTCCGGACGGCAAACCGCAAGACTATGGTGACGAACCCTGTCTGATGGCGCAGCGTGCCGGCTGTCCGGTCTGGGTCGGCACCGATCGTGTCGCGGTTGCCCGCGCATTGCTTGAAGCGTATCCGCAAACCGACGTCATCCTCAGCGACGACGGTCTGCAGCATTACCGGCTTGCCCGCGATTTCGAAATCGCTGTGATCGACGGCGTGCGCGGACTCGGCAACGGCTGGCTGCTGCCGTCAGGACCGCTGCGCGAACCGGCGGCGCGTCTCAACGAAGTTGATGCCGTCGTGATCAACGGTCGCGATGAAACCCGCGCATGGCCACAGGCGCTCGCCATGCAATTCGACGGCAACCGCTTCCGCAATCTGCTGCATCCGGAACAGGCCGTCGGCAGCGAACATTTCCGCGGCAAACGCGTGCACGCCATCGCCGGCATCGGCAATCCGCAACGGTTTTTCGCGCAACTGGGCCGTCTCGGTCTGTCCTGCATGCCGCGCGCTTTTGCCGATCATCATGCCTATACCGCGCAGGACCTGGCCTATGCCGGGGATGATGAAATCGTGATGACCGAAAAGGATGCGGTAAAATGCACGGCATTCGCGACCGCCCGCTACTGGGCGCTCACCGTCAACGCCGAACCCGACCCCCGCCTGGGCGAGATGATCCTCGCCCGGCTTGCAGAGACCTGACGCAATGGATGAAAAACTGCTCGACATACTGGTCTGCCCGATCTGCAAAGGCCCTCTGCTTTATCGCAAATCCGCCGCGGAACTCCTGTGCAAACCCTGCCGCCTCGGTTATCCGGTGCAGGACGGCATTCCGGTGATGCTGGAAGAAGACGCGCGCAAGGTTCCACCGGAAGAAGAGCTGTGAAGCGGTGATTAGTGACTGGTAAGTGGTGATTGCCAAAATCTAATCCACCATTCACCAATTACCATTTACCAATCACCAATTACCAGTAACCATGAAGTTCACCGTCGTCATCCCAGCCCGTTACGCCTCATCGCGTTTCCCCGGCAAACCGCTGGCGGACATCGGCGGCAAACCGATGGTCGTGCGCGTGGCGGAACGTGCCGCAAAAAGCGGCGCCAGCCAGATCATCGTCGCCACCGACGATGCGCGCATCGCCACAGCCGTCGATGACCACGGCTATCAGGTGGTGATGACCCGCGACGACCATGAGTCCGGAACCGACCGCATTGCTGAAGTTGCGGCAAAGCTGCGGTTGAGCGCCCAGCACATCGTTGTCAATGTACAGGGTGACGAACCGCTGATCGCCCCTGCACTGATCCGCCGCGTCGCCGAGAACCTCGCGGCTCATCGTGAAGCCGCCATTGCCACCGCCGCCTGCCGCATCCGTGAGGCTCGCGACATGGCCAATCCGAATGTGGTGAAAGTCGTTCTCGACAACAGCGGACTCGCACTGTATTTCAGCCGCGCGCCGATTCCCTGGGCGCGCGATGCGTTTTCGCCCATGACATCTTTCAAAAGCCTGCGTGCGCTGCCGCCGAAGCTGCCGGTGCTGCGCCACCTCGGCATCTATGCTTACCGCTGCAGTTTCCTGCGTGCATACAGCAGGTTGCGGCCGGTCGCTGTTGAACAGGCGGAAGCGCTCGAACAATTGCGGGCGCTGGTCCACGGTTATCGCATCAGTGTCGCCGTCACCGCGAGTGCGCCGCATCCCGGGGTGGATACGCCCGCCGACCTGCTGCGCGTGCGGCGGATGATCAAACGCTGAGACAGTTCACGCCGGCATTTTGCCCCTGATGGTCTCGGGGCTATACTTGGCGAAAATTATTACAACATCATTGCTGTTCGAACCCTCTAAACGGACCCACCCAATGCGCATTTTTCTTCTCGGCCTGCCGGGCGCCGGCAAAGGCACTCAAGCCCAGTTTCTGATCAAGCACTACAAGATTCCGCAGATCTCCACCGGTGACATGCTGCGCGAAGCCATCAAGGCCGGCTCGAAACTGGGCATGGAAGCGAAGTCCTACATGGACCGTGGCGCTCTGGTGCCGGATTCGGTGGTCATCGGTCTGGTCAAGGAACGGGTCAAGGCTGCCGACTGCGCCAACGGTTTCATCCTGGACGGTTTCCCGCGCACCCTGCCGCAGGCCGAAGCCCTGCGCGACGCCGGGATCGATCTCGACTTTGTCGTTGAAATCGAAGTGCCGGATGAAGACATCCTCCGCCGCATGAGTGGCCGCAGGGTGCATCTGTCTTCCGGCCGTTCCTATCACCTCGAATTCAATCCGCCGAAAGTTGCCGGCAAGGATGATGTAACCGGGGAACCCTTGGTGCAGCGCTCCGACGACAATGAGGAAACGGTCATGAAACGTATCAAGACCTATCATGACCAGACCAAGCCGCTGATCGATTACTACAACAGTTGGAAAGCCCGTGGCGATGCGCGAGCCCCGGATTACCTGAATGTCAACGGCCGCGAGGCCGTCGAAACCGTACGCGACAAAATACTGGCTGCAATCGAATCGAAACCGTCGCGCACCTAGTCCGGGCGGCCGATCCGATCCGTGTCCGCGCAGAACGCCCTTTACGCCCAGTCGGGCGGCGTCACCGCCACGATCAATGCCTCCGCCTGCGGCGTCATTGAAACAGCGCGTCGCCACAAAAAATACATAGCCCGCATCTATGCCGCACGCAACGGCATCCTCGGCGCCCTTCACGAAGACCTGATCGACACCTCGGCGGAATCAGCGGCCGCAATCCGCGCGCTGCTGCACACACCCGGCGGCGCCTTCGGGTCCTGCCGCCACGACCTGCCGGCGCTGCCGCAGGGCCGCGCCCATTTCGAAAGGCTCGCTGCGGTATTCCGCGCCCACAACATCGGTTACTTTTTTTACAACGGCGGCAATGGCTCCGCGGAAACCGCGCACCAGGTGGCCACCATCCTGCCGCGACTGGGCTGGCCGGTGAAGTCCATTGCCGTACCCAAAACCATCGACAACGACATCCTGCGTTCGGATTCAAGTCCGGGCTTCGGCTCGGTCGCCAAATATGTGGCAACCAGCATGCAGGAAGCGATGGCCGACCTCGCATCGATGGCAAACAGCTCGACGAAGGTGTTTGTGATGGAAGTGATGGGCCGCTACACCGGCTGGATTGCCGCCGCTTGCGGGCTCGCCCAGCCCGCCGGCGAAGACGGTCCGCTGCTGTTGCTGGTGCCGGAGATCCATTTCGACCGCAAACGCTTTCTTGCCGCCGTGAAATACCGGATCGAACGACACGGCTTCTGCGCCATCGCCGTGGCTGAAGGCGTCAAGCTGCGTGACGGCCGGCGCCTGACGCAGGCAGGCGGCGACGGCAGCCCCGGCCATGAGCAGTTGGGCGGCGTTGCGCCGATTATCGCGGCGATGCTGCGCACGGCGCAGAATGTAAAAGTGCACTGGAGCGTGCTCGATTACGTGCAACGCTCGGCGCGTCATCTCGCCTCGGCCACCGACGTCGAGCAGGCCTACGCCGTCGGCAAGGCAGCTGTTGAATACGCGCTCTCCGGACGATCCGATGTGATGCCGGTGATCCGCCGCCGCAGCAACAAACCCTACCGCTGGCAGATCGAACCGGCTTCCCTCGCGGCGATCATGAACCGCGAAAAACGCCTGCCCCGCAGTTTTTTGTCCGCCGATGGCTGGCGGCTGACCGCGCGCGCCCGCGCCTATTTCGGGCCGCTGATCGACGGCGAAGCCTGGCCGCCCTTTGCCGGCGGCCTGCCGGTGCATGCGCGCTTGAAGCTGCAGCCCGTGCCGCGCCAATTGAAGTCCGCATTCCGGTCTCCGAACTGAGGCTGCCTTCCTTCGAGAATCCTGCGTAAAGGGTGCAAGCCCGGTGCCGGGGTTTTATAATGCGGGTCGGTAAAAGTCAGAGGTGTCAGGGAATCCCGGGTTCGTGAAGACGTCAATTCCGCACAGGTCTTGCGCTGAAACCGGAATAAAGGCACCCTAGCGCGGCCCCGGCTACGCACCGGCAAAATTTATTCAATTAAAACAATAGTTTAGGAGTAATCATGACGAATGGTTTGATCTTTGCGCTGGTTTGCGCCATCGCCGCTCTCGTCTACGGCGTTGTGTCGATCCGCTGGATCGTCGCGCAGCCTGACGGCAATGACCGCATGCGCGAAATCGCAGCGGCAATTCAAGCGGGTGCGCAGGCCTACTTGAACCGCCAGTACACCACCATCGCCATCGTCGGCGCGGTGCTGTTTGTGCTGATCTGGATCGCGCTGGGCGGTACCACCGCTGCAGCGTTCGCCGTCGGCGCCATCCTGTCGGGTCTCGCCGGCTACATCGGCATGAACGTGTCTGTGCGCGCCAACGTGCGCACCGCCGAAGCCGCCCGCAAAGGCATCAACCCGGCACTGGACATCGCCTTCCGCGGCGGCGCCATCACCGGCATGCTGGTGGTCGGCCTCGGCCTGCTCGGCACCGTGCTGTTTTTCTGGTACCTGACCAGCACTGCCGGTGCCGGCGTCAAGATGAGCGACGTCATCAAGCCGCTGATCGGCCTGGCCTTCGGTTCTTCGCTGATTTCGATCTTCGCGCGACTGGGCGGCGGCATATTCACCAAGGGTGCCGACGTCGGCGCCGATCTGGTGGGTAAAGTCGAAGCCGGTATTCCCGAAGATGACCCGCGCAACCCGGCGGTGATCGCCGACAACGTCGGTGACAACGTCGGCGACTGTGCCGGCATGGCCGCCGACCTGTTCGAGACCTATGCGGTCACGATCATTGCGACCATGGTGCTCGCCGCGCTGATGCTGCCGAAACCGGAAATCGTCCAGGGCGCGGTGATGTATCCGCTGGTCCTCGGCGGCTTCGCCATCATCGCCTCGATCATCGGCGCCTTCTTCGTCAAGACCTCCGACGGCAAAAACATCATGGGCGCGCTGTATCGCGGCCTGATCGTTGCCGGCGTGCTGGCCCTGATCGCCTTCTACCCGATCACCAGCTGGATGCTTGGCAACATCAGTGAGCATTACCCCGCACTGTCGGTCATGAAGCTCTACGGCAGCGCTGTTGTCGGCCTCGTGCTGACCGCCTTCCTGGTATGGATCACCGAGTATTACACCGGCACGCAGTACGCACCGGTGCAGCACGTTGCCGCAGCCTCGACCACCGGTCACGGCACCAACATCATCGCCGGCCTCGGCGTGTCGATGCGCTCCACCGCCTGGCCGGTTCTGGCGGTTTGCGTGGCGATCTAT
>JBIIZE010000103.1:0-6876 GCA_044346435.1 Burkholderiales bacterium | reverse complement strand
GACCGCGTCGCCGAATACATCAGCCACGCCTTCCATGTCGCGACCTCGGGCCGACCCGGCCCTGTCGTGCTGGCATTGCCTGAAGACATGCAGACCGAAATGGCACCGACCTCGAATGCCAAGCGTTACCAGCGTGTCGCCGCCAATCCCGGTGAGTTCGACATGCACCAACTGCGCGATCTGCTCGGCAAGGCAAAAAAACCCTTGATGATGGTCGGCGGCGGCGGCTGGACCAAACAGGCCAGTGAAGACATTCTCGCCTTCGCCCGCGCCTTCAACCTGCCGGTATGCGCCTCCTTCCGCTGTCAGGATCTGATCGACAACCGCGATCCGCATTACATCGGCGACGTCGCCGTCGGCCTCAATCCGAAACTGGCCGAACGCATCAAGGCCTGCGACCTGATGCTGGTGGTCGGAGCAAGGCTTGGTGAATGGACCACCGCCAACTACACGCTGTTCGACATTCCCTGCCCCGCACAGAAGCTGGTGCATGTGCACGCCGGCGCCGAGGAACTCGGTCGCGTTTATCAGGGCAGTTTGCTGATCAACAGCGGCATGCCGGAGTTTGCCGCTGCCGCGAAAAAACTCGCACCGGTCAAACCAGCCTGGGATGCGTGGACCAAGGAAGCGCGTGCCGAACTGGAAGTGTGGCAACAGCCGGTGAAGGTGCCGGGCAAGCTCAATATGAGCGAGGTGATGGATTTCCTGCGCAAACGTCTGCCGACGGAAAGCATTATCACCAACGGCGCCGGCAACTTTGCGATCTGGGTACATCGTTTCTATCCCTACCCCGGCTTCCGCACCCAGCTCGCGCCGACCAGCGGTGCGATGGGTTACGGCGTGCCATCGGGCGTGGCCGCAAAAATCGTTTATCCGAAACGCCCGGTGATTTCCTTCTCCGGCGACGGCTGCTTTCTGATGAACGGCCAGGAACTCGCTACTGCCGCTCAGTATGACGCCAAGGTGATTTTCATTGTCGTCAACAACGGCATGTTCGGCACCATTCGCATGCACCAGGAACGCAACTACCCGGGCAACGTCAGCGGCACGCAGCTGAAGAATCCGGACTTCGCCGCCCTCGCCCGCGCCTATGGCCTGCACGGCGAGATCGTCGAAAAAACCGAAGACTTCGAAGCTGCGTTCGAACGCGCGTGGTCCGCCAAAACCGCCTCGCTGCTCGAATTACGCGTTGATCCCGATGCAATCACGCCGCGCACCACGCTGTCGGCGATTCGTGCTGAAGCCAAGAAAAACAAGAAAGGCTAGATCCGGTCATGGTGCTGTTCCTCAATGAAGACAATGTCAAAGAACTGATCACCATGCCGCTCGCGCTCGAGCAGGTCGAGCGCGCGCTGAAAGACCGCGCGCTGGGCAAGGCCACCGACCTGCCGCGTGCGCGCATCCAGACGCCCTTCGGCATCCAGCATGTACTGCAGGCCTCCGCGCCGGAACTGAACACCATCGGCTTCAAGTATTACTACACCGCCGGCAGCGGACGGAAATCGTTCTACATTCACCTGCTCAACATGAAGACCGGCCTTCTTGAAGCCATTGTTGAAGCCGTGTGGCTGGGCATGGTACGCACCGGTGCGGCGAGCGGCGTGGCGTCCAAGGTGCTGGCCAATCCCGGCGCCACCGTGCTGGCGCAGATCGGCGCCGGGTTTCAGGGCATGGGCCAACTGGAAGCCGTGGTCACCGCATTGAACATCCGCGAAGCGCGCGTCTATGCACGGACCCGCGACAAACTTGAAGCCTGGTGCAAAAAGATGAGCGACAAGCTGGGCATTCCGGTGATTCCGGCAGTATCCGGCCCCGAAGCCATCAACGGCGCGCATGTGGTCAATGTCATGACCAAATCGTCAACGCCTGTCATCGACGGCGACTGGCTGCAGCCGGGACAGCATGTCAATGCCGCGGGCTCCAATGCGCTGTCGCGGCGCGAGATCGACGGCAAGACGGTCGCACGCAGCGCACTGATCACCTTCGATTCGCGCGGTACGGCGCGCAATGAATGCGGCGATCTGCTGCCCGCGGTTGAAAACGGCTTACTCAGCTGGGATGTACTGACCGAAATCGGCGACGTACTCACCGGCAAGGCTGCAGGCCGTGCGGCAAAGGATGACATCACGCTTTATGAATCGCATGGCATGGGTATCCAGGACATTTACACGGCGGTGAAGCTGGTTGAACTGGCGCGGGCGCGCAAAGTCGGCGTTGAACTGCCGATGTAACTTCATCATAACTATTTGTTTATATTGATAATTTATGGCCACTTCCAATGATGTGATCGGTTTTGTCGGGATCGGCGCGATGGGCACACCGATGGCAGGCAACCTCGCACGCGCCGGCTACAAAGTAGTCGTGTTCGATCTGGACGCTGCGCGCGCCGGAAAACTGGCGCGGGAAACCGGCGTCACCGTAGCCACCAGCCTTGCCGATCTCGGCGCAGCGTCAGACATCATCATCACCATGCTGCCCGAGGGCAAAGCCGTACGCAGCGCGCTCTGCGGCGATAACGATTCATTCAAAAACTGCATTCTCGAACGCGCCAAAAAGAATGCGCTGATCATCGACATGAGTTCATCGTCGCCGATGGGCACCCGCGAACTCGGCGAGGTACTGGCAAAACGCGAACTGCAGTTCATCGACGCGCCGGTGTCCAACGGCGTCAAGGGCGCAGTCGCGGCCACGCTGTCGATCATGGTCGGCGGCGACAAGGCGCTTTTTGAGCGCGTGAAGCCCATGCTCGAAAAAATGGGCAACCAGATCTATTACGCCGGCCCGCTGGGCGCCGGCCATGCGATCAAGGCGCTCAATAACTATGTCTCCGCGGCAGGACTGATCGCCGCGAGCGAAGCGATGCATGCCGGCCAGGCCTTCGGTATCGATCCGAATGTCATCGTCGACATCATCAACACCTCCAGCGGCATGAACAACACAACCAAGAACAAGTGCAAGCAGTACATGCTGTCCGGTGCTTATAACGCGGGGTTTTCCGCGGGCCTGATGGCCAAGGATGTGCGCACTGCCCTGGAAATCGCCGAAGCGATGAAGACCTCGACGGCATTCGCCAAACCGACGGCCGACGTCTGGAACGCAATGGAACAAAAACTGGGCTTCATCGCCGACCACACCGAGATGCACCGCTTCCTGTCGAAGACGGACCGCTGAACCCCCGGCATCATGGAACTCTGGCGCGGCACCCATGACGATTCGTGGGAAACGGTTCAGCAGCAACTCGCCGAAAACTATTTGAGCGACGGACTGCCGCTGGTGCCGCCGACCGCAGAGCGCGTCAGCGTAATGCTCACCGGCAACGGTTACAAGGCGGACGAAGAAATCGCCATGGTCGCGCCGGGTTTTGCGATGGCCACTGCCGGTGATATCGCCATCTGTGCCGTAATGGCCGGCTGCAAACCCGAATACTTCCCGGTGCTGGTCGCGGCCGTCGATGCGCTGGCCGATCCGCAGTTCAATCTACTCGGCGTCGCCACCACCACCGGATCGGCGACTCCCGTTTATATTGTCAGCGGCCCGATTGCGGCACAGATAGGACTCAACGGCGCTGCCAACGCACTCGGCGCCGGCCACCGCGCCAATGCCACCATTGGCCGAGCAATGACGCTGATCCTGCAGAATGTCTGCGGCGCCAAACCCGGTGAACTCGACATGGCGACGCTGGGCCAGCCCGCCAAATACGCCTGCTGCTTCGCCGAGAATACCGAAGGCAATCCCTGGACGCCGCTGCATGTGGAACGCGGCTTTGCGGCTGATGCCAGCGTAGTGACCGTGGTTGGCATTGCCGGCACTGTGGAAGTCAACGACTCGGACAGCCAGACCGCCGCCGACATGGCGCAGACTTTTGCGCAGTCCATGTTGATTGCCGGCGTCGCCGGCGGCTCCGGGCTTCTCGGCGGCGGCGAGCCCTTGTGCATACTGCCGCCGGAATGGGTGGAAATGTTTCACCGCGAAGGCTGCGACAAGCAGAAAACCAAGACAGCAATCTGGGAACGCGCCTGGCTGCCCGTTGAAAAACTGGCGCCGGCGATGCGCACGCGCCGCATGGCAGCGGGTGGCGATCCCGGAGCCGAGATCATCCGTGTCGCGGAAAAACCCGAAGACCTGATGATCGTGGTGGCCGGCGGCGTCGGCCGCAAGGCGGCTTATGCGCCGACCTGGGGCGGCACGACCAAGGCCATCAGCCGCGAAATCAAAAAGCGGAACTGAAGCACAGCCTCAGTCGAGGCTGGCCAGCGCCGTCACGTAACGCGTTGTCGCCTCGTCAGCCGAGGTGGCGCTGAATTCAAGATCGCGCACCAGTCCGTCACGCAGGCCGTAAACCCAGCCATGCACGGTCAGATCCTGGCCGCGCTCCCAGGCGTCCTGCACCATGGTGGTCTGGCAAACGTTGGCCACCTGCTCGACGACATTGAGTTCGCACAGATGATCACCACGCGCCGCCGCATCGGCCAACGCCGAGAGACGCGCTTCGTGTTTCTGCCGCACGTCCTGCACATGGCGCAGCCAGTTATCAGCCAACCCGATGCGATCGCCGCGCAACGCGGCGCCAACGCCGCTGCAGCCGTAATGGCCAACGACAATGATGTGTTTGACCTTGAGCACATCCACCGCGAACTGGATCACCGACAGGCAGTTCAGGTCGGTATGGGTGACGACGTTGGCAACGTTGCGATGAACGAACAACTCGCCCGGCAGCAGATCAACGATTTCGTTGGCCGGCACCCGGCTGTCGGAACAGCCGATCCACAGGTATTCGGGCGACTGCTGGCGCGCGAGCTTGCTGAAAAACTCCGGGTCCTGGCGGCGGATGCGCTCTGACCAGATGCGGTTGCTGTCAAACAGGTGCTGGAGTTTTTTCAAGGGAAATCACGCGGAATTGGTCAGTTACCAATCCCGCATTTTCTCATACACGGCACAACAGACCGCAGATCAATCCACGCGAACGCCGGAATCCTTGACCACTTTTGCCCATTTGGTGAATTCGGCGCGCAGATACTGGGCGAATTCCTCCGGCGTGTTGCCGCGAATTTCAAACGCGTCCTGTGCAAAACGCTGCCGCAGATCGGGTTGCTTGAGTACCGCCTGGGTATCGGCATTGATCTTGCGAATCAGCGCCACCGGCGTCGCCTTCGGCGCGAGCAGGCCGTACATGTTGTCGACTTCAAAGCCGGGATAACTTTCGGCTACCGTCGGCACATTGGGCAGCACGTCGAGGCGCTTGATGCTGGTCACCGCAATCGGCACCAGCTTGCCGCCGCGTGCCAGCGCGACCACCGGCGGTACCGCAGTGAAACCAAGTCGCACTTCGCCGCCGAGCAGCGCGGTCATCGCCGGGCCTGCACCCTTGTACGGCACAGCTTGAATATTGGCCTTGGTGATATTGCGGAACAGTTCACCGGACAGATGGCCTGCAGTGCCGATGCCGGGCGAGGCAAACGGGATCGGCGCGATCTTCGACTGCTGCAGGATATCCTGCATCGAGTTGACGGCGGTGTATGAAGGATGACGGGAAACCACCGTCGCGGAGACGCCCGCGAGAATGATCGGCGCGAACTCCTTGAAGGGATCGTAGCCCGCGTTTTTGTAAAGACTGGGGTTGCAGATGAATACCGAAGTTGTCAGCAGCAGCGTGTAGCCGTCGGGCAGCGCCTGCCCGACCAGCGCGGTGCCGATATTGCCGCCGGCGCCACCACGGTTGTCGACCACTACCGGCTGCTTCCACTGCTCGGAAAGTTTTTGAGCAATCAGCCGAGCCGCAAGATCGGCCGGACCGCCGGCCGCAAACGGCACCACCACACGTACCGGCTTTTCCGGATAAGCGGCATGCACGGAAGCCGTCGCCGAAAACAGCAGACAGCCGGCCATCAGCATTGAAATCTTCGATTTAAGTTTCATGTTCCCCCCTGAATAATATTTTTGTTCAGCCGCCGAGTTCCGGCGCGATTTCGCGCATCACTGCATACAGTGCATTCTGCGCTTCAAAACCGATGCCCGGACGATCGGGCAGGCGCAGAAAACCGTCCTCGACTTTTGCATCATCAGCGAATCCGGCAAACATGCCGAACACTCCCGGATAGGCTTCACAGCCGCCGAGACCGAAACCGCCGACGATGTGCAATGTCATCTGGTTGCCGCCGTGCGGAAACACCGATGCGGGCGACCAACCCCGTTCCTTCAGCATTGCCAGCGTGCGCGCAAACTGCGCGATGCCGTAGGACTGCGGCACGTCGATCTGAATGATGTCGCGGTCGGCACGCATGCCGCCGAAGGTAATGAGATTGCTGATGTCCTGGGTCGAAAACAGATTCTCGCCGGTGCCGATCGGTGCTTCGTAAATCGATGCGACTTCAGCGAGCAGCGCAAAATCCAGCGGATCGGTCGGCTCTTCAAACCAGCGCAGCTTGTATGGCGCAAGCGCCTTCGCATAGGCCAGTGCGCGTTCGCGGTCGAAACCGGCGTTGGCATCCACCGCAAGCCGCGAACTGTCGCCGATCAGTTTCAGCGCAGCCTCAAGGCGCGCGATGTCCTCCGGAATCGACATGCCGCCGACCTTGATCTTCATCGTGCGGTAGCCCTGCGCAAACTTGTCGCTGATCTCCGCGAGCAGTTCGGGAATGCCTTTGCCCGGCGCATACCAGCCACCACCGACATAACAAGGGACTTTGTCTATCTTATTGTTTTTATTGTATTTTTCCGCGATAGCCCGGTGCAGCGGCTGGCCGGCGATTTTGGCGATGGCATCCCAGCAGGCGACCTCAATGGTGCCGATGGCGACTGAGCGCTCGGTATGGCCGCCGGGTTTTTCCCGACGCATCATCACTGCAAGAATTTTTTCAGCGTCGAAATTGTCACCGG
>JBIIZE010000143.1:0-5603 GCA_044346435.1 Burkholderiales bacterium | reverse complement strand
CGTCATCCTGACCGAGCAGCAGATAAAAGATGTCACGGCCTTGTTGCTCGATCCGAATTCGCCGGTGAATCAGTGAACCGGAGAGAGTTTCTGGGGGCGCTGGCGGCTGCGGCCGCCTGCGGTGTGCCGCTCGACGCCGCACACGCCCAGGTTGCACAGTCACTTTACAACCCGCCGCGTTTCGGCAACGTCAGCCTGCTGCATTTCACCGACTGCCACGCGCAGCTGCTCCCGATCTACTTCCGTGAGCCCAGCGCCAACATCGGTGTCGGTGAAGCCGCAGGCCGGCTGCCGCACCTGGTCGGCGAACACCTCCTGAAAAACGCGGGCATCGCACCGGGAACGGCCGAAGCCCACGCTTTCACTTATCTCGACTTTGCCGCGGCCGCGAAACGCTACGGCAAGGTCGGCGGCTTTGCCCATCTGGCGACGCTGGTCAAACGCATGCGCGAGAGCCGGCCCGGCGCGCTGCTGCTTGACGGCGGCGATACCTGGCAGGGTTCAGCCACGTCGCTGTGGACACAGGGCCGCGACATGATCGAAGCCTGCCAGCAGCTCGGCGTCGACATCATGACCGCGCACTGGGAGTTCACCTACGGCGACAAGCGAGTGCAGGAAGCCATCAAGTCGCTGGGCCACATTGAATTCGTTGCGCAAAACGTCAAGACTGCCGATTTCGGCGATCCGGTATTCAAACCCTATGTGATGCGCGAGATGAACGGCGTGCCTGTGGCGATCGTCGGCCAGGCATTCCCGTACACTCCGATCGCCAACCCGCGCCACTTCGTGCCGGACTGGACCTTCGGCATCCAGGAGACCGAACTGCAGGCCGTCGTCAACGAAGCGCGCAGCAAGGGCGCCCGCGCCGTCGTGCTGCTCTCGCATAACGGCATGGACGTCGACATCAAGCTGGCGGGCCGCGTGCGCGGCATTGATGCGATTTTGGGCGGCCACACCCACGACGGTGTTCCGGTGCCGGTGGTGGTCAACAATGCCGGCGGCAAGACCATCGTCACCAACGCCGGCTCCAATGGCAAATTCCTTTCGGTGCTCGACCTTGAGGTCAACAGCAGCGGCGTTGCCGACTACCGTTACCGCTTGCTGCCCGTGTTTTCCAATCTGCTGCCGGCCGATCCGCAGATGCAGTCGCTGATCGAGCGCGTGCGCGCGCCGTACGCTGCCAAGCTGAACGAACCGCTGGCCGTCACCGAAGGACTGCTCTACCGGCGCGGCAATTTCAACGGTACTTTTGATCAACTGATTCTTGATGCCCTGATGGCCGTCAAAGGCGCCGAGATCGGCTTCTCACCCGGTTTCCGCTGGGGCACGACGATGCTGCCGGGGCAGACCATCCTGCGCGAACACCTGATGGACCAGACGGCGATCACCTATCCCAGTGTGACCGTCAACGAGATGACCGGCACCGACATCAAGGCGATCCTCGAAGACGTCTGCGACAACCTGTTCAACCCGGATCCTTACCTGCAGCAGGGCGGTGACATGGTGCGTGTTGGCGGCATGAGTTATGCCTGCGACCCCAGGGCCACCATCGGCAAACGCATCGACGACATGCGCCTCGGTGGCAAGCCGATTGAAGCCGGACGGCGCTACAAGGTGGTTGGCTGGGCGCCCGTTGCCGCCGGCGCGACCGGCGAACCGGTGTGGGATGTTGTCGAGCGTTACCTCAAAGACACCAAGGTCATCAAGCCGCGCGCACCCAATCTGCCGCGGATCATCGGCATGAGCGGCAACCAGGGTCTGGCGTGAGAAGAGTCGTCCTTGCCGGTCTGGCCTGCGTGCTGGCGCTGTGTGCCGTGCCGGGGCGGGCTGTTGAGGCGATCCGCATCACGCCCAATGTCTATTACATCCGTGGCGAAGCCGGCGTACCCTCGCCGGTCAATCGCGGTCATACCTCCAACGCCGGATTTGTCGTCACCACCGACGGCGTCGTGGTGTTTGATGCGCTGGGCACGCCGGTGCTCGGCAAGGAATTCATCGACGCCATCCGTAAGGTCACCAAGCAGCCGATCCGTCGCGTCATCATCAGCCACTATCACGCAGACCATTTTTACGGCCTGCCGCCGTTCAAGGATCTCGGTGTGGAAATCTGGGCCCATCCCGCGGCAGGCAGCTATCTGAACTCCGAAGCCTCAAGGCAGCGGCTGGCCGAACGCCAGTCCAGCCTGGCGCCCTGGGTGGACAAGAACATGCGGCTGATTCCGGCCGATCGCTGGATCGACAAGGACACCTCGTTCAAGCTCGGCGCGCATACCTTCCGCGTATTTCCCGTCGGGCCGGCCCACACGCCGGAAGATCTGGCGATGGTGGTGGAAGAGGAAAACGTGCTGTTCGTCGGCGACCTGATGTTTGCCGGCCGTCTGCCCTTTGTCGGCGATGCCGACAGCAAATCGTGGATTTCCGCGATTGACCGCATCATCAAATTCAATCCCAAAATCATGGTGGGAGGCCACGGCGGCGTATCAACCAATGCCTCCGCCGATCTTCAGCTGACCCGCGATTACCTCGTTTACCTGCGGCAGAAAATGGGAGCTGCCGCCGACGATCTTGAGGATTTTGAAGTGGCATACAAAAAGACCGATTGGTCACGCTTCTCGCATCTGCCCGCTTTCAACGAAGCCAATCGCCGCAACGCCTACAACACCTACATCCGCATCCAAGGAGGTGACAAATGAACAAACGGCTGAAGCAAGTAGTATCGGCATTCGTCGGCGCGCTCATCGTGCTGGCTGCGGGTGGTTGTGCAGGAACTGGCGGCGCAGGCGGAGGTTCCGCTACTGAAGACAAAGTGGTCTATCACATCAATGGCGGCCTTGAGCAGGCGACCAATGGATTGCGCAACGTGCGTAATCATCTTGAAGTCAATCCCAAAGCGAAAATCGTCGTCGTCACCCATGCCCAGGGCGTCGATTTCCTGATGCGTGACAAGAAGGATGTCAACGGCAATCCCTATGAAGTCACGGTTCAGGATCTGAAGAGCCAGGGCGTGCAGTTCGATGTCTGCCTGATCACCCTGCGCAACCGCAACCTCAACAAAAGCCAGTTCATCGAGGAATCCACGTTCGTGCCTTCCGGTGTGGCCGAGATCACACGCTTGCAGCAACGCGAGGGATACGCCTACCTGAGGCCTTGAATTCCCGCATCGCCGCAGCTTCTCCAACGGCGCCTTCGGGCGCCGTTTTTATTTGCGAGGAACAAATCGCCGCTGCGCCGGTCAATGGCTTGCACCGGGGCTGCAACACTTGTCGCTGATGCGCATCCGGTGGTGCAGGCATTCCTGTTCGGCATGCAGATCATGCCGCTTGTTAATAGGCAAACGAAAGAGGAATACAACGCATCATGAAAATCGCAGTGTGGGTGATATTCAGTATCGTGACGCTGTTGTGGACTGCGGGTACATTCATTACGGTCAAGCTCACGCAATGGGGCACCAGCCTTCTGGCCAACGGCAACATCGATCCGCTGAGCCGCGGCGTCGCCGAGTGGCCGCTGCCGCAAGGCCTGCCGCTGTGGCTGGACCCGGCGATGATCCAGGCCTTGCAGCAGTTTGCGCTGCTGTCGCTGGAAGGTTTGCGTGATGCCATGCCCTATATGAGCATGATGATGGGCTGGCTGGTGCCGCTGATCTGGACGGTGTGGGCTTTTGGCCTGGTGTTTTTTGTGGCGCTCGCTGGCGGAGCGCACTGGCTGACGTCCCGGCACTCACCGGTGCGCGTCTGACGCGGCGGTTCCGCCGCGCGGCGGCCTAGCGCGGTTTTTTGCGCGCCGCTGCTGCAGCGGTCGGTGCGTTTTCCAGTGAATGCAGCAGCTTGGCGAGCAGCTGATCCAGCTGCTCGCGCTCGCGCGTGTTCAGCGCGCCGAGCACTTCCGCGGTCTGGCTGAAATGCACTGCAATCGCCTTGTCGGCCAGCGCACGGCCGGCCGGCGTCAGGCGCACGATGACGCCGCGGCGATCGTTGGTGTCGGGGCGGCGCTCCACCAGGCCCAATGCTTCAACGCGGTCAATGCGGTTGGTCATCGCTCCCGAAGTCAGCAGCGATTGGCGCTGCAGCTCCGTTGGATTCAATTCATAGGGCTTGCCCGAGCGGCGCAGCGCCGCGATCAGGCTGAAGGTTTCCCAGCCCAGCCCCAGCGGTGACAGCCAGCTGTCCGCACGTTTCAGGAAATGCGAATCAATGCGCGTGGTGCGCCCGAAAATACCCAGCGGCCACGGATCGAGATCCGGCCGCTCGCGCTGCCAGTCGGCGATGAAAGTGGTGATCGAATCGGTGTTTGCGGGTTTTCTTGACATCAACTATCTTTACATTAAGATAAACGGCGTATTGTTATTTTTATAGTGATTCAGCATTAACCTAACAGGCGGGCGCATTGTAGCAACTCCGCCCCTCAACCCGCCGGCGCCCGCTGCGGGCCCGGGCGCATGCAGTACCCGAATGGAGGTTTGCCGCACATGGCCGCAAAAGTCGAATATCTCGAAGGCACCGAATTCCAGAAAAGCCGCGCGTTTTCACCCGCGGTGATCACCGAAGGCGGACGCACCATCTGGCTCGCCGGGCAGACCGCCACCCAGGACGCCGCCGGCAAGGACATCTCCAGTGATTTCGCCGCGCAGACCAAACGCTGTTTTGAACTGATGGACGCCACGCTCAAACGCACCGGCGCTTCACTCTCCAATCTGGTGACGATGACCGTGTTCATCAACGATCCGCGCCACGGCGACAGCTTCGTCAAGATGCGCGCCGAGGTGTTCAAGGACGGCCGCTTCCCGGCCAGCGCGCTGATCACTGTTTCGCATTTTGCACGTCCCGGGATCGTCATCGAGATCCAGGGTATCGCGGTCGTCTAAGGGAGAACACCATGAACAGCATCAAAACGATGGTCAGTGTCGCGGTGGCTGCAGCACTCGGGTTGACCGCAATGTCCGCAACGGCGCAGCAGTATCCGACCAAACCCGTGCGTATTGTCGTCACCCTCGGCCCGGGTTCGGCGGGCGATCTGCTGTCGCGCCTGCTCGCTGATCCGGTGGGCAAGGGCCTCGGCCAGCAGGTGATTGTGGACAACCGGCCGGGCGCCGGCGGCAATGTCGCCGCGCAGATCGTCGCCAAATCGCCGCCCGACGGCTACAACCTGTTCCTCACCACCATCAGCACCCACGGTATCAACCCGACTCTGTATTCGACGCTACCCTTCGATCCGGTCAAGGATTTCGCGCCGATCACGCTGTCGGCTTCCAGCCCCAATGTGCTGGTCATCCATCCGTCGATGCCGGTCAAAACCATCAAGCAGCTGATCGCCATCGCCAAGTCGCGTCCCGGCGAGCTGACCTATTCCTCGGGCGGCGGCGGCACCTCGCAACACATGTCCGGTGAACTCTTCGGCATGATGGCCGGCGTCAAGATGACCCACGTGCCGTACCGCGCGACCCCGCTGTCGGTATCTTCGGTGATCAGTGGCGAAACCGTGATGTCCTTCGCCAGCGTGTCCGTGGCGCAGGAGACCGTCAAAAGCGGCAAGCTGCGCGGCCTCGGCGTCACCAGCAACAAACGCGTGCCGGCATGGCCCGAGATGCCGACCATCGATGAAGC
>JBIIZE010000102.1:0-6948 GCA_044346435.1 Burkholderiales bacterium | reverse complement strand
AAAGCTGCCCGATCTGGCCATCACTGTGGTGCATCGCGCGGACGGTTCCGGCACCACCTTCATCTTCACTGACTATCTCAACGAAGTCAGCGCCGCGTGGAAAGAAAAAGTGGGCAAAGGCGCAGCGGTCAAGTGGCCGGCAGCAACATCGGTCGGCGGCAAGGGCAACGAAGGTGTCGCAGCCAACGTTGGCCGCGTCAAGGGCGCCGTCGGTTATGTTGAATACGCCTACGCCAAGAAAAACAACATCCCCCACCTGCAACTGCGCAACCTCAGCGGCAAGTTTGTGGATCCGGATGATGCAACGTTCGCCGCCGCCGCCGCCGGCGCCGACTGGTTCAGCGTTCCGGGCATGGGCATTTCGCTGGTGAATCTGAAGGGTAATGATTCCTGGCCCATCACCGGTGCCTCGTTCATCCTGATGTACAAGAACCCGGTGGACAAGGCCATGTCGGCAGACGTGCTTAAGTTTTTCGACTGGTCGTTCAAAAACGGCAAGCAGATGGCACTGGAACTCGACTATGTTCCGCTGCCGGATGTGCTGACCAAGGCGATTGCCGAAAAGGTCTGGACGCAAATTGCCAAGTAAGTTTTAAACTACGGATGGAGTGCCCTGCACGGGCACTCCTTTCTTTTTTGTAGCAAAGTACGGCAGTACAGTAACACCTCCGGAGCATTCATGAATACGTCCGCGGCAGAAAGCGCAGCAGCACCAGGCAATGCACACGTGTCCGATAGCGGAATGCGTGACGTCCGTCTTCTGCAGATCATCAAAAAACAGCGTATTCAGGATTTCATATTCCACAAGATTACCCTGAGTTTTTCACTGATTGTGCTGGTCTCCCTGGTCGGGATCCTGATCTCTCTCGCAATCGTTGCCTGGCCCGCGCTGCACAAATTCGGTGTCGGGTTCATCTGGCGCGTCGAGTGGGACATCATCAATGAAGAATTCGGCGCGGCCATTGCGATTTTCGGCACCATCGCCAGCGCCACCATTGCCATCCTTATCGCCATGCCGCTCAGCTTCGGCATCGCCCTGTTTCTGACCGAAACCTGCCCGACCTGGCTGCGCCGCCCCTTGGGCACCGCCATCGAACTGCTGGCCGCAGTTCCTTCGATCATTTACGGCATGTTCGGCCTGTTCGTTTTCGCTCCGCTGTTTGCCCAGTACGGGCAGCCGGCACTGCAATCCACCCTCGGCCAGATGCCGATCATCGGACCGTTGTTCGGCGGGGCCACCAATGGCATCGGCATCCTTGCCGCCGGACTGATCCTGGCATTCATGATCCTGCCCTTCATCGCGGCGGTGATGCGCGACGTATTCGAGATCGTCCCGTCCATCCTGCGCGAATCGGCCTATGGCCTCGGCTGCACGACATGGGAGGTGGTGCGCTACATCGTGCTGCCGTATACCCAGCAGGGCGTCATCGGCGGCGTCATGCTGGGCCTTGGCCGAGCACTTGGCGAAACCATGGCGGTGACCTTCGTCATCGGTAACTCACAGCGCATCAGTGCGTCGCTGTTTTCCCCAGGAACGTCGATCGCCTCGACCCTGGCCAATGAATTCGGCGAGGCCGACGATTTTCACCTGTCCACGCTGTTCGCGCTGGGCCTGCTGTTGTTCGTGATTACCTTCGTGGTATTGGCCTGCGCCAAAATCCTGATCATCCGCACAGAACGGGCCAAAGGCCTGAAAACCTGACCCCGCCCAATCGAACGAGCAACCATCAATGAATCAAAACCTGTACCGCCGGCGCCTCCTGACCAACCGCATCGGCATTGCACTGTCGATGCTGGCAATGACTCTCGGCCTGTTTGTGCTGCTGTGGATTCTGTTCGTTCTGTTCAAGAACGGATTCCAGGCGCTGGACTGGAACATGTTTTTCAGTTCGACACCCGCCCCCGGCTCCGAGGGCGGCGGCCTGGCCAACGCCATCGTCGGCAGCCTGATGATGGTCGGATTCGCGACCCTGGTCAGCACGCCGATCGGCATCCTCGCCGGCATCTACCTCGCCGAATTTGGCGATACCAGCAAGACAGCGGAAATCACCCGCTTCATGACCGACATCATGTTGAGCGCTCCGTCCATCGTGCTGGGTTTGTTCGTCTATGCCATTCTGGTCGCCCAGGTCAAACACTTCTCCGGCTGGGCGGGAACGCTGGCACTCGCCCTGATCGCGATACCGGTGGTATTGAGGACTACCGAGAACATGTTGCGACTGGTACCGGGCAGCCTGCGTGAAGCCGCCTTCGCCCTCGGCGCACCGCGCTGGAAAGTCACCACCATGGTGACCCTGCGCGCGGCCAAAAGCGGCGTCGTCACCGGGGTTCTGCTGGCATTGGCCCGCATCAGTGGCGAAACAGCCCCGCTGCTCTTTACCGCGCTGAACAACCAGTTCTTCTCATTGGACATGAACGGCCCGATGTCCAATCTGCCGGTCGTTATTTTTCAGTTCGCGATGAGCCCGTACGACAACTGGGTTCGTCTGGCCTGGGGCGGCGCACTGCTGATCACCCTGACCGTGCTGGTGTTGAACATCCTGGCGCGTGTGTTCTTCCGCGAAAAGGTTTCAGCCTGACCACGCCTGTTAACCGCAACCAATACAAAATCCAGCCAAAAGAGCACCTCAATGTCCAAGACTCAAGAGCAAGAATCCAAGGTCGCGATACAGATCCGCAACATGAATTTTTTCTACGGAAAATTTCAGGGGTTGAAGGATATTAATCTCGACATCCTCGAGCACAAGGTCACAGCGTTCATCGGCCCCTCCGGTTGCGGCAAGTCGACCCTGCTACGCGCACTGAACCGCATGTATAGCCTCTATCCGGGGCAAGTTGCAAAAGGTGAGATCAATTTTTACGGCAAGAACATTCTTGACCCCAATCAGGACTTGAACCTGCTGCGCGCACGTATAGGAATGGTGTTCCAGAAACCAACCCCGTTTCCGATGTCGATTTACGACAACATTGCCTTTGGAGTACGGCTCTATGAAAACCTTCCCAAAGGCGAGATGGATGAAAGGGTGCAATGGGCGCTGACCAAGACAGCACTGTGGAACGAGGCGAAGGACAAACTCAATCAAAGCGGTCTCGCCCTGTCCGGCGGTCAGCAGCAGCGTCTCTGCATTGCCCGTTCGGTCGCTGTCAAACCTTCAGTCATCCTGCTTGACGAGCCGACCTCCGCGCTCGACCCGATTTCAACGGCAAAAATCGAGGAACTGGTGAATGAGCTCAAGTCCGAATACACCGTGGCCATCGTGACCCACAACATGCAGCAGGCAGCGCGGGTTTCCGACTTCACCGCCTACATGTATCTCGGCGAAATGATCGAATACGGCAAGACCGATGAAATTTTCATCAAGCCGAAAAAGCAGGCCACTGAGGACTACATTACCGGCCGTTTCGGCTGATTGCGAATCAACACCCCGTCAGCCGGCAGCGCTGCGCACGGCTTTTGCGATAGTGGCGGCACAGCGCACGGCTGCAGCGCGCGACTGACCTTCCACCATGACCCGGATCACAGGCTCGGTCCCTGACGGCCGCAGCAGGACGCGTCCGGCATTGCCCATCGCCCGTTCAGCCGCGGCAACCGCCTTTTGCACCGACGGCGCGGCAACGATGTCGCGCGCCGAACCACCGTCAAGACGCACATTCACCAGCACCTGCGGATAGAGTTTGAAATTGACCGCCTGATCGAGCGTTTTGTCCGCATCGATCAGCGCCTGCATGACCTGCAGTGCCGACACAATGGCATCGCCCGTGGTGTGCTGATCAAGGCAGATGATGTGCCCTGAGTTTTCGCCGCCGATCTGCCAGCCGCGGCTGTGCAGCATCTCCAGCACATAACGGTCACCAACCTTGGAACGCGCAAAGGGAATCTTCAGTTTCGCCAGCGCCTGCGCCATGGCCAGATTGGTCATCTGCGTGCCGACGACACCGCCGCGCAGCGAACGCGTGTTTTTGCGGTGCGCCGCAATCACATACAACAGCTCGTCACCGTCGTAAATGCGCCCCTTTGCATCAGCCATGATCAGCCGGTCACCATCGCCATCGAGCGCAACACCAATATCCGCCTTCGAGCGCCGGACCGCACGCTGGAGCGATTCGGCGTGAGTCGCACCAACACCCTTGTTGATATTGAAGCCGTCCGGCTGGGCTCCGACCGTCACCACATCAGCACCCAGTTCGTGGAATACGTGAGGTGCGATGTGATAGCCGGCGCCATGCGCGCAGTCGACCGCTATGCGCAGCCCATGCAGATCCAATTTCGCAGGGAACGTGCTCTTGCAGAATTCGATGTAGCGGCCTGCGGCATCATCCATGCGGCGCGCCTTGCCGAGACCCGAAGAAGATTTGCACTTGAGCGGCTGGCCCAGTGCAGCCTCAATCGCCGATTCGGTTGCATCGGCCAGCTTGTTGCCATCAGCCGAAAAAAACTTGATGCCGTTGTCCTGGTAAGGATTGTGCGAGGCGCTGATGACAATGCCGGCAGAAAGGCGCAAAGCGCGCGTCAGATAGGCCACACCGGGTGTCGGCATGGGCCCGACCAGCAACACATCCACACCGGCGGACGACAGGCCCGCCTCCAGCGCGGATTCGAGCATATAGCCGGAAACGCGCGTGTCCTTGCCGATCAGCACCGTGGGTCGGCCGCTACCCGTGGCCTTGCCAGCCAGCACCTTGCCGGCGGCATACCCCAGCCGCATCACAAAATCCGGCGTGATGGGCGCTTCGCCCACCGTGCCACGTACACCGTCAGTACCGAAGTATTTTCTGCTCATGACCACACTCCCTGATACGCGGACGCATCGCTTAATCCTTGTTTTTATTGGATTCTACAGCCTTCCACACCGCGAGCGCGTCACGTGTCGCAGCCACATCATGCACGCGCAGGATGGCCGCACCGCGCTGTGTTGCAATCAAGGCAGCAGCAACGCTGCCGGACACGCGGTCACCGACGTCACGCCCGGTCAGCGCACCGATCATCGATTTGCGCGACAGCCCGGCCAGCACCGGCACGCCGGCAGCCGCCAACCGATCCAGTTCACGCAACAGCGACAGGTTATGCGCCAGCGTCTTGCCGAAACCGAAACCGGGATCAATTACCAGACGTGATCTTGCAATGCCGGCCGCCTCTGCCGCGGCAATGCGCTTGCGCAGATAGGCATCCACCTCCGCAACCACGTCACGATACTGCGGCGCCTGCTGCATGGTCTCCGGCTGCCCCTGCTTGTGCATGATGCACACCGCGCAGTCGCCGCCCGAAACTGCCTGCAGTGCATCCGCGGCCTCGAAACCATTGACGTCATTGATCATCGCTGCGCCTGCAGCGGCAGCCTCACGCATCAGTTCGGGCTTCTGGGTGTCGACCGAAAGGGGGATATTTGCCGACAGCAAAGCCTCCAGCACCGGCAGCACGCGGCGTCTCTCCTCTTCCAGACTCACTGCAGCGGCACCCGGACGCGTGGATTCGCCGCCGATGTCGAGCAGATCCGCGCCTTCGTCAACCAGCCGCCGCGCGTGTGCGACCGCCGCATCCGGACGCAGGTAGTGACCACCGTCGGAAAAGGAATCGGGGGTGACGTTGACCACCCCCATGATCAGCGGCCGGTCCAGAGCCAGCCGGTATTTGCCGCACTGAAGAATCATCTGGCAGAAATGAAACGAGGGCACCGCGGCACCCTCGTTTTGGTCATCGGTTAATACGCTGGAGAATTATGCTTCTGCAGCAGGTTTGCTGGTTGCGGAAGCTGTCGGCGTATTGTCTTTCGGCGGCTTCGGGACCGGTGCAGCCAGCGGCTTGGGCGGACGCGGCGGACGGCCGGCCATGATGTCGTCGATCTGCTCGGCATCAATGGTCTCCCAGTCGAGCAGCGCCTTGGCCATCACTTCGACCTTGTCGCGGTTGTCCTCGAGGATCTTGCGCGCCAGCGCGTACTGCTGATCAAGGAGACGGCGGATTTCCGCGTCGACCTTGCGCATGGTTTCCTCGGACATGTTCTTGTGAGTGGTCACCGAACGGCCAAGGAACACCTCACCCTCGTTCTCGGCGTAAACCATCGTGCCGAGGCTCTCGGTCATGCCCCAGCGGGTGACCATGTTGCGCGCCATGTCAGTCGCACGCTCGAAGTCGTTGGAAGCGCCGGTGGTCATTTGACCCATGAACACTTCCTCCGCGATGCGACCACCGAACAGCACGGCGATGTTCTGCAGGATCTGTTCGCGATCCAGGCTGTAACGGTCTTCGGTCGGCAACTGCATGGTCACGCCCAGGGCGCGGCCACGCGGAATGATGGTGACCTTGTGCACCGGATCGGTACGCGTCAGCAGCTTTGCAACCACGGCGTGTCCCGACTCGTGATAAGCAGTGTTCTTGCGCTCGTGCTCCGGCATCACCATCGAGCGGCGCTCGGCGCCCATGATGATTTTGTCCTTGGCGCGTTCGAAATCATCCATGTCGACGAGACGCTTGCTTCCGCGTGCCGCAAACAGCGCCGCCTCATTGACAAGGTTGGCCAGATCCGCACCCGAGAACCCCGGCGTACCGCGTGCCAGCACATCCGCCTTGACGTCGGGAGCAATCGGCACCTTGCGCATATGCACCTGCAGAATCTGGTCGCGGCCACGGATATCCGGCAACGGCACCACCACCTGACGGTCGAAGCGACCCGGACGCATCAGCGCCGGATCCAGCACGTCAGGACGGTTGGTCGCAGCGATGATGATCACTCCCGAGTTGGCCTCGAAGCCGTCCATCTCGACCAGCAGCTGGTTCAGGGTCTGTTCACGTTCGTCGTTGCCGCCGCCGAGGCCGGCGCCGCGCTGGCGGCCGACCGCGTCGATTTCGTCGATGAAAATGATGCAGGGGGCGAGTTTGCGGGCCTGCTCGAAGGTGTCGCGCACACGGGCGGCACCCACGCCCACGAACATCTCGACGAAGTCGGAGCC
>JBIIZE010000101.1:0-6950 GCA_044346435.1 Burkholderiales bacterium | reverse complement strand
AACGGCAGCCTGTCAGCCGACCGTCCGCCACACCAACCGGCATCCGCCTGCCCGGCGTTGGCCTTACGGCAACCATGGCCTGCGTTGCCGTGCTGCTTTCCGCCTGCGTCCAATACAAGCCCCAGATACAGCCGTCGCAAGGTCATATCGTTGCGCCGCCAGTCCCTGCGCAAAAAGCCGCTGCCCCCATTCCACAGCCCGCTCGCGTACCCACGCTGGTGCCGCCGCCCACGGCTCAGATCAAACCGCAGACTTACAGCGTGGTGGTGCATGAAGTCCCGGTGAAAGAACTGCTGCTTGCTTTGGCGCGGGACACCAAACAGAACATCGACATTCATCCGGGCCTCACCGGCCTCGTCAGCCTGAATGCCATCAACGAAACGCTGCCGGCGATACTGGAACGGCTGACCAAGCAGGTGAACCTGCGCTACCGCACCGAAGGCAACACGATCATCGTGTCACCCGATGTGGCTTACGTCAAAACCTACCGCGTCAACTACGTCAACATCAACCGTGACATGACGTCGAATATCGGCGTGTCCGGGGAAATCTCCACATCGAGTTCGGGCGGCAGTGGCGGAAGCTCGGGCGGCGCCAATGTATCGGGCTCCAGCACCTCGGTGCGCTCGACGTCGAACAATAATTTCTGGGATCAGCTGCGCGACAACATTCGCGGCATCCTGAACTCCACACGACTGCAGGCGCTGACTGCCGACGCGCGCGCCGAACGCCGCGAACTGATCAAGCAGGAGCAGGATCTGCGCGTACGCCAGATCGAGGCGGCCAGCAAAGCCGGTCAGGGCGCAACCAATCTTGCTTCGGCCACGATCAGCAGCCCGGGCTCCACACCTCAGCAGGCAACGCTGGTTCCTGATGACGTGGTGGTCAACGCCGTATCCGGCACGATTACCATCAATGCCACAGACATGCAGCACCAGCTGATCCAGAAACACCTGGACAGTGTGACCTCCGCCATCCAGCGGCAGGTATTGATCGAAGCAACCATCGTCGAAGTTGTGCTGTCAGAGGGCTTCCAGGCCGGCATCGACTGGAGCCGGTTGCCGATCAGCGGCGGGCTGTCGATCACGCAGGCCCTGCTCGGCGGCTTCAGCGGGGCAGCAACGGGCGCAGGCGCCAGTCCCGGCAACGCGATGACGATTGCGTACACCAACACGAGCACCAACCTCGGCAACATCAGCGGCACGATCAAGATGCTGGAAGAATTCGGCAGCTCGAAGGTCCTGTCGAGTCCGAAACTGATGGCCATGAACAACCAGACCGCATTGCTCAAGGTCGTCGACAACCTGGTCTATTTTGAAATCAAGGCCGACACCACGACAACGTCGACCGGGCCCTCGCAAACCACCTTCAACACCACGGCCAAAACGCGTTTCGGTTGGCGTGGTCATGGGCGTCACGCCTCAGATCAATGAAGACGGCCGCGTGCTGCTCAACGTGCGCCCGACCATCACCCGGCTCAACACCAGCCAGCCTTTTGTAAACGACCCCAACCCGAGCCTGTGCGACACAGCACGGACAAAATGTATTGCCAATCCCGTACCGCAGATCCAGGTGCGCGAAATGGAATCGGTGCTCCAGGTTGTCAGTGGACAAACCGTCATCCTGGGCGGACTGATGCAGGACAACGCCACATTTTCGCGTGAACAACTTCCGGGCGCCGACAACCTGGGAGCTGCGGGCGACCTGTTCCGTTTCCGTAACCAGGGGGCGCGCAAAAGCGAGCTGGTCATCTTCCTGCGCCCGACCGTAATCTCCAACCCGACGCTGGACAGCGAAGAACTGAAATTCTTCCAGCGCTTCCTGCCCACCGCCGAGTCAGTCGCCGCACCCAAGCCCGCCGCGCCATGAGTCTGCTGATGAAGGCCTTGGAAAAGGCCGCCAAGGACCGGAATGAGTCGGCACAACCCGCTCCATCACCGGAATCCGCCGCTCCGGCAACACTGCCACCGGGCATGGCGCCGATCCCTCGCGGAACCGCGCCCATTCCTGCTGCAACATCCAAGCTGGAACTGTCCCTCGAACCACTGACTGCGGACTCGCCGACGATACAGGATCGGCCCGCTGCGCCGACACCCTCGGCGACCGCCAACAAGCCCTCACCCGGAATCAAAACATCCGGCGACCAGGCTCGCGCTGCCGCGGTATTGCAGGCCACCGCAAACACCCCCTTGCCAGTCGCATCCGGAAAACGCTTCAAGCCGGTTGTCGCCCTCAGCATCGCCGGCGCTGTCGCCGTCATCGGACTCGGCATTTACGTTTATCTGCAGATCACCAACCCCGGCCTGTTCATCCGCCAGCCGACACCGGTCGCGAAGCCGCCGATTGCGCAAAAACCAGCACCCGCACCCCAGCCGCAACAGCAGCCGCCAATCACCACCGAGACACTGGTTGCACCGGCTGATGCGGGCGGCGCCGGCGCGAAGCCGGCGGCTGCCGCAGCCGCACCGACTGCTCCGCCCGTTGTTGCCCCTTCAGCGCCGGCACGGGCTGAAGCACCCCGTGACAGCATCAAAATCAGCAGCGGCTCCACCGACGCCCAACTGGACCCTAGACTGGGCGATGCCTACGCCGCCCTGCAGTCGGGAAAACTCGACGGCGCACGCCAGCTTTATGGTGACGTCGTCCGCAGCGATCCGAAAAATATCCAGGCACTGTTGGGCGCCGCAGCCGTCGCCATGCAACAGAATGGCGCCGACGAAGCCAGCCGCCTGTATTTCCGGGTACTGGATCTGGAGCCGCGCAACCCCTACGCCCAGGCCGGAATCGTCGCGCTGATGGGACGTGCTGATCCTGCCGCGGCGGAAGCCAAACTCAAGCAGCTGATTGCCCGCGAACCGCTGGCCTCGCTGCACTTCACACTGGGCAATCTGTATGGCGACCAGTCGCGCTGGGCCGAGGCACAGCAGGCGTATTTCCAGGCGCATCACCTGGAACCGGGCAACCCCGACTATGCCTACAATCTGGCCGTCGGCCTTGAGCATGTCGGCCAGACCAAACTGGCTGCAGGTTACTACCGGCGTGCTGTCGAACTGGCGCAGGCGCGCGGCCGTGCCGGTTTCAACGTGAACCAGGCGCAAGACCGCATCCGACAACTCGCCGCGCAGCCTGAATAAACGGCCGGGCAAGCGCGATGTCCGAACAACGAAAGAAACTGCGGCTCGGCGAGCTGCTGGTCCAGCAGGGTCTGATCACCAAAGACCAACTGGCCATCGTCCTTGCCGAGCAACGCAACAGCAACGTTCCCATCGGCCGGCTTCTGGTGCGCCTGGGATTCGTCACAGAAACCGCAATCCGCGACATCATGGCGCGGACCGTCGGACAGGAATCCATCGACCTTGCGCAGGTCGTCGCCGACCCCGAAGCGCTGAGTCTGGTCCCTGAAGAGTTTGCACGCCGCAATCACCTGCTGCCGATCGCCTTTGACCCCGCCGATCATGTGCTGACCATCGCCACGACCGAGATCTTCAACGTCGTGGCCCTCGACCAGTTGCGCGCGATGCTCGGTCCGCAGGTCGAACTGAAAACCCAGCTTGCCGCAGAAGCCCAGCTCGGCGATTACATCGACCAATTCTACGGACACGAACTGTCGGTCGACGGCATCCTGACCGAGATCGAAACCGGCGAGATCGATTACGACAGCCTGCAGGCCGGCGGCGATGAATACACCCAGCCGATGGTGCGGCTTGTCAACGCCATTCTCGTCGATGCCGTCAAACGCGGCGCCTCCGACATCCATTTCGAACCGGAATACGCCTTCCTGCGCATCCGTTACCGTATCGACGGCGTACTGGAAACCGTACGCAGCCTGCACAAGACCTATATGCCGGGCATCACGGTGCGTCTGAAAGTGGTCAGCGAGATGAACATCGCCGAGACCCGCGCGCCGCAGGACGGCCGGCTGTCGCTGACGCTTAACGGCCGGCCGGTCGATTTCCGCGTATCCACACAGCCGACGATTTACGGCGAAAACATCGTGCTGCGCGTTCTCGACCGAGAAAAATCCATCGTCAACCTCGACCGGATGAACCTGTCGAAAGAGACGATGAGCAAGCTGGATGTGATGTTGTCGCGCCCCGAAGGCATCCTGGTGGTCACCGGGCCGACCGGCAGCGGCAAAACCACCACGCTGTATTCCCTGCTGGCCCAGGTCAACGACGAGACCGTCAACATCATGACGCTCGAAGATCCGGTTGAGTATCCGCTGACGCTGATGCGCCAGACGTCGGTCAACGAGGTGGCGCGGATGGACTTCGCCAACGGCATCCGTTCGATCATGCGCCAGGATCCGGACATCATTCTGGTCGGCGAGGTCCGCGACAAGGAAACCGCGGAAATGGCTTTCCGCGCCGCAATGACCGGTCACCAGGTGTTCACCACGCTGCACACCAACTCCGCACTCGGCGCGTTTCCGCGTTTGCTCGACATCGGCATCCAGCCCGACATCATGGCCGGCAACATCATCGGCATCATCGCCCAGCGTCTGGTGCGGATGCTGTGCTCCCATTGCAAGGAAGCCTATGCGCCGTCTCAGGATGAACGCCTGCTGCTTGGAGCCGCCGCAGACTCGGTTTCATTCCTTTACCGCCCGGTAGGCTGCAAAAGCTGCGGCAACAAGGGCTACCGGGGCCGCACCCCGATCATGGAACTGCTGGTGATGGACGGTGACCTGGACGAACTGGTGGCGCGCCGCGCGACTGCGAAGGAGCTGCGTGCCGAAGCCGTACTGAAGGGTTTCCGCTCTCTCGCGGAAGAAGGCATCACCCGCGCGCTCGACGGCATCACCAGCCTGGCCGAAGTTGCACGCACGGTTGATCTGACCGGCCGCCTGCGCCAATGAGCGCGCCGTCCACGGACGCCCGCTAACCGATGCCCTCATTCGAATACAAGGCGATCGACAAGACCGGACAGCCTGCGCGCGGCGGCCTTGATGCGGTCAACGAGGTGGATCTCGAGTTGCGGCTGCGCCGCATGGGGCTCGATCTGATCACCTGCAAACAGGTCGACCGCCGGGCCAAGTCGATCGGCGCGGGCGGCGCCATCACCCGTCAGGATCTGATCAATTTCTGCTTCGACATGGAACAGATGGTGCGGTCGGGCATCCCGATCCTTGACGGCCTGCGCGACATGCGCGACTCCATCGATTCGCCGCGCTTTCGCGAAGTGTTGACGGTGATGACCGAGGACATGGAAGCCGGCAATGTACTGTCGCAGTGCATGTCCACACACACGGATGTTTTCGACCGTGTGTTCATCAGCCTGATCCGCGCCGGCGAACAATCCGGGCAGTTGCCTGAAGTATTCAAGAATCTTGCCGAAACCATACGCTGGCAGGATGAACTGCTGTCACAAACGCGGCGCCTGCTGATGTATCCGATGTTTACGCTGGTCGTTGTCGTCGGGGTGATGGCTGCACTGCTGATTTTCCTGGTGCCCCAGATCGCCGGGCTGTTCAAATCGATGGGCATGGCATTGCCGATGCAGACCAAATTGCTGCTCGCGGTTTCGGAGTTTACGAAGAACTACTGGCTGCCGATATTGCTGCTGCCCGCTTCAGCGGTCATCACCGTGATGGTTGTGGTCCAGCGCTCCCCCAAGGCGGCTTATCTGTGGGATCACGCCAAACTGCGCATCCCGGTGATCGGCCCGATCATCCAGAAAATCATTCTGTCCCGTTTTACCAACACTTTCGGCCTGATGTACCGGTCCGGCATTACCGTGCTCGACGCGATCCGCATCACCGAGGAAGTCGTCGGCAACCGCGTGGTCGCCGACGGACTGAACCGTGCCGTGCAACAGGTGGCTTCCGGCGAAGGCCTCACCGACGCCTTCAACAACCTCGGACTGTTCCCGCCACTGGTAATCCGCATGCTCCGCGTCGGCGAGAGCACCGGCGCGCTCGACACGGCGCTCGCCAACGTGACCTACTTCTATAACCGGGACGTCAAGGACGCGGTCGACAAGGGCATGAAAATGCTGGGGCCGGCGCTGACACTGGTGCTGGGCGGCATGATCGCTTTTGTGATCTGGGCGGTGCTGGGGCCCGTCTATGATATTCTCGGTAAAATGAAATTCTAGGCGCGCGCCCGCCTCACGACTGCGAATCAATCCGACTATGGCCGCCAAGCTTCTTGTCTATATTTCCGCAGCAGGTGCAGTCGCATCGCGCACCGGCGGGAGCCGTATCGGCGACGTTCAGCGATTCGCCAACGACGAATCGGGCATCGAAGCTTTCAGGCAGTATGCCGCCGCGAACAGTTCCGCCCCTGCCTTCCTGCTTGTCGATGCGATTGAGGAAGATTACCGTTTCGAAACCCTGCCCCATGCCTCGGGCTCCGATCGCGACCAGATGGTCGAGCGCAAACTGCGCCAGCATTACCGGGGCTCAACATTCAGCTCATCGCAACTGGTGGGCCGGGACAGCACCAAGCGCCGCGACGACCGCTTTCTATTCTGCGCGCTCACCAATCCCGATCTGATCTCACCCTGGCTGGATACGCTGACCACGGCCAAGCATCCGGTCGGCGGCGTGTTTCTGCTGCCGCTGGTCATGCCGCAACTGGTTTCAGCCCTGGCGCCAAAAACCGCCAACCTGCTGGCAGTCGGCGCACTCGAAACCGGCATTCGGCTTTCGTTCTTCCGTGAAGGCTCGTTCCGGTTGAGCCGGCTGAGCCGTGCGGATACCGCAGTCACCGGCCTGCCGCGTGCAATATTTGACGAGATCAGCAACACCCGGCTGTATCTGCATGCGCTGCGTGCAGCAACACTGGATGAACCGGTCACTGTTTTGCTGCTTGATCACGCGAATGCACTGGAGCCCACGGAACAGCTGATACTGTCCGAAACCCCCGGCCTCACCTGCAGGCGCATTGACAGCAAGGCGCTCTCTGATCAGCTGAAAATTTCACGCGATCTGATTGAACACACGCCGG
>JBIIZE010000166.1:0-5221 GCA_044346435.1 Burkholderiales bacterium | reverse complement strand
CCTTCCACCATTGCCGGGTCATCAACGCCCCAGTGCGCGGTCATCGGTTGCCCGGGCCATACCGGGCAGACTTCGCCGGCGGCACGGTCACAGACCGTCAGCACAAAATCCATTTTGGGGGCGTCCGGGCGTGCAAATTCAGACCAGTCCTTGGCGCGTAGCTTGTCAGTGCTGACATTGTGGCGCTTCAACAATGCAATGGCATGCGGATTTACGTTCGCCGCGGGTTGACTGCCGGCGCTGTAGCCGATGAAGCGGCCTTGGCCGGACTGATTGAGTATGGCTTCCGCCATGATGCTGCGTGCGGAGTTGGCTGTGCAAAGAAACAGCACATTGAATATTTTTTTATCCATGATTTCTCCCCTTGTGTGGCAAATTGGTTATTAAATTCGTGGTTTCCGTTCGAAAGATTCCTGGCAATACCACGGAATTGTTTTGGGTCTGGCAATGGATGGCCGGCATTACTCCGCAGTCTTCCCCGTGGCAGCAGTGTGCGGCCAGGAATTCCATCAATTGCCGCATGGCATCGAGATCGGCGCGATAGCGCAGAAACCGTCCTTCCCGCGTTTGCGTGATCAGGCCGCAGTAGAGCAGTTCTTTCAGGTGAAAAGACAGCGCGTTGGCCGGGACGTCCAGTGCATCGGCGATCTGGCCGGGATTCAGGCCGGTTTTGCCGGCACCCACCAGCAGGCGAAATACCCGAAGGCGAGAAATCTGTGCCAGCGCCGCCAGCGCTTTCACAAAACGTGCTTCATCGGAGCCTGCGGCTTCGTGGGTCATGCCGCCGTGCTCATCGCGGCCGCTCGTCCCTCAGGCAGGCGCAGGGTGATCAGCCAGCAGGTGAGCAGCATCAGGGCTGAGCCGAGCAGCGCATAGAGCAGCCCGCCCCACTGGTAGAGCAATCCAGAAAGCAGGGTACCCATAAAACGCCCGAGTGCATTGGCGGCGTAATAAAAACCCACATCCTCTGCGGCTTTTTCCGAACCCGCATACGCCAGCACGAGGTAACTGTGCACGGACGAGTTCACCGCGAACACAAAACCGAAAATACCCAGACCGGCGACCACTACCCACTGAAGATGCGGGGCGTCCAGATATACCGCGCCTGCCAGTGCTGCCGGTATCAAAGCCAGTGCCGCGGACCAGGCGCGGGCCGCCGGCACTTCATGGCTCAAGCCATCCTGACTGCGGCGTACCAGTTGCGGGGCAAGTGCCTGCACCAGGCCGTAGCCGATGGTCCAGGCGGCGAGAAAGCCGCCGACCATGGAGAATGTCCATCCGGCTGAATACAGGTAGACCGGTACGCCGACCACGAACCAGACATCACGCGCCCCGAACAGCACGACACGCGCCGCGGCCAGCGCATTGATGCCCGGGTTTTTGGCGAACAGTTCTCTTGCTGATTTCGAAGCCTTGTTTTTGCCCATCATCGGCGGCAGCGAAAACATGACGCCGAGCAGCACCAGTGCGAGCAGCGCGGCCATCAGCCACAGCGACCATTGGAAGCCCCGCGGGTACCTTGATTGCCGACTTGCTGGCGGTTTTGGTCAGATCTTTTGCCACACCGCAGATGCCCTGGGCCACCAGTACCCAGGCGACCGAAAGCGCCGCCGTCCATTCGGGATTGAGAAGCGAGAGCAGGGTAAAGCCGATGATCTGGGTGGTCAGGCCGACCATCAGCATCCGGGCGATACCATAACGTGTGGCCAGCCAGCCGCCGATCAGGTTGGCGACAACACCGGCAGCCTCATACAGCAGAAACAGAAAGGCCAGCGTGAAGGGCGAATAGCCCAGCCGGTAAAAATGCAGCAGCACCAGCATGCGCAAGGCGCCATCGGTAAGGGTGAATCCCCAATACGCAGCGGTGACTATGGCGTAATTGCGCACGGCGTGAGGCATCTCAGATCCCGGCCTCATTCATGTGGCAGGCGAGGTCGACCATGCGGCAGGCGTAACCCATCTCGTTGTCGTACCAGGCGTAAACCTTCAGCAGCGTGCCGTCGGTGACCATGGTCGACAGCGCATCGACAATACTGCTGCGGGTGTCGCGTGCGTAGTCGGCGCTGACCAGCGGTCGCGTTTCGTAACCGAGGATGCCTGCCAGCGGGCCGCGGGCTGCTGCGGCAAACAGGGCGTTGACCTCTTCCGCAGTGGTCGCGCGCTGCAGTTCGAAAACACAGTCAGTGAGTGAGGCGTTCAATACCGGCGCGCGCACGGCGTGGCCGTTGAGTTTGCCTTTGAGTTCGGGGTAGATGAGTGCAATCGCGGTGGCGCTGCCGGTGGTCGTGGGTGCGAGGCTCAGCATGGCGCTGCGTGCCCGACGCAGGTCCTTGTGCGGTGCGTCCACCACCAGATTGGTATTGGTGGGATCGTGGATGGTGGTGATCTGGCCGTGGCGGATGCCGAGGTTGTCGTGCACCACTTTCACCACCGGTGCCAGGCAGTTGGTGGTGCAGGATGCGGCGGTGACGATGCGGTCTCTGGACGGGTCGTAACTATCATGGTTGATGCCGACGACGATGTTCAGAATGCCGCCGGTCTTGACCGGCGCGGCGACGATGACGCGTTTGGCGCCGCGTTGCTGATGGCCTTCGAGGGTTTCGGGGGTCAGGAATTTTCCGGTGCACTCGAGTACTACATCCACTCCCAGGTCTCCCCAGGGAATTTCCGCGCTGGCGGCATGCACGCTGAAGGACAGGCGCCGGTCACCGATGCGTATGGTCCGGTCGTTCTCGGCGGCGATGTCAGCGCGCCATTTGCCCTGCACGCTGTCGAAAGCCAGCAGGTGTGCAGTTGCAGGTGCGCCGCCCTTGAGTTCGTTGAGATGTACGACCTCGAGGCGGTTACCAGCCCGTGGGTCGTCGTTGGGCCGCTCCGCGGCGCCCATTGCTGCGCGCAACGCAAGGCGGCCGATCCGTCCCATGCCATTGATGCCTACTTTCATGACGCCCCCCCCGAAAATTCCGATGTTTCAACGACTGTTGAACTATTACGCGAATTTATAGCCCCAATGTGACAACCGTAAGACAGGGATGGGGTGCAACTGAAGTGTTTTGAGCTCATGGTTGTGCCGTGTGCAGCGCACTACGGATTTGGTTTCCCGGTCTGGTCCGGCTGAGCCGTTGCCAGACAGGTATCCCTGCACCTTGGCCTTCAGGTACAATATTAAGATTACTCAAAGCAATGATAAATTAATAATGAAAATCAATGACTTGTCGCGGGTCCGCGGTAGCCTGGTGGCCATCGTCACGCCGATGGAGGAGGACGGCAGCCTTGACCTTGCCGCATTTCGCAAGCTGATCGACTGGCATATTGCCGAAGGCACTGACGGCATTGTCGTGGTTGGCACCACCGGGGAGTCACCAACGGTTGATTTTGATGAACACGGACTGCTGATCGAAACCGCGGTTCGCCATGCCGCGGATCGTATTCCGATCATTGCCGGCACCGGTGCCAATTCCACCCGTGAAGCGATCGAACTCTCGAAATTCGCCAAGAGCGCGGGCGCGATGATGAGCCTCTCCGTCGTGCCGTATTACAACAAGCCGACGCAGGAAGGGTTGTATCGCCATTTCAAGGCCATTGCCGAGGCAGTGGATATTCCGCAGATTCTTTACAACGTGCCGGGCCGTACCGTGGCCGACATGTCGAACGACACCGTGCTGCGGCTGGCGCAGGTGCCGGGTATCGTCGGCATCAAGGATGCCACCGGCAATCTCGACCGCGGTACTGACTTGCTGCGCCGCAAGCCCGCTGCTTTCCGTGTGTTCAGCGGAGATGACGCCACCGGCATTGCACTGATGCTGCTGGGTGGCGATGGCGTGATTTCGGTGACTTCAAATGTGGCGCCCCGGCTGATGCGGCAGATGTGCGATGCGGCGCTCGGCGGCAACGCGGCCAAGGCGGTTGAACTCAACAACCGGTTGCTCGGATTGCACCGCCATCTGTTCTGCGAGGCGAATCCGATCCCGGTCAAGTGGGCGGTCCAGCAACTTGGCTTGATGAAGGGCGGCATCCGTTTGCCGCTGACGACACTGTCCCCGGACTGCCACAAACTGGTTCTCGGGGCGATGGAACAAGCTGGTGTTTCTGCTTTGGCAGGAGGTCTGCGTCATGCAGCGGCATAAACTATCTGTTCTGGCGGTTGGTCTTGCATTCGGGATTGCCCTGGGTGGTTGCGGTTCACTGGAAATTCCCAGCAAGAAGGTGGATTACAAGAGCACTACCAAGCTGCCTCAGTTGGATATTCCGCCGGATTTGGCCAGGCCGGGCACCGATGATCGTTTTGTTGTACCTGACAGTGCACCCAAGGGCACAGCGACATTCTCGGATTACAGCAAGGATCGCGCCGGCAAACCTGCGGCGTCCTTGTCGGGGACGACGGCGGTATTGCCCAATATCGACAATGTGCGCATCGATCGGGCCGGTACCCAACGCTGGCTGGTCGTTCCGGGAACGCCGGAACAGCTGTGGCCGGTGGTGAAGGAGTTCTGGCAGGAAACCGGTTTTGTCGTCAACATGGAATCGCCTGAAGCTGGCGTCATGGAAACCGACTGGTCGGAAAACCGCGCCAATATTCCCCGGTCCGGCCTCTCCGGAATCGTCGGTCGCGCCCTGGACAGCATCTATTCAACCGCGGAACGCGACAAGTTCCGCACCCGTCTTGAGCGGGGATCACAGACCGGAACCACCGAGATCTACATCAGTCATCGCGGCATGGAAGAAATTTACGTCACCGAGTACAGGGACCAGATGCGCTGGCAGCCGCGCAAACCCGACCCGGATCTTGAGGCGGAGATGTTGCGCAAGCTGATGGTGCGTTTTGGTGTCGAAGATGGCCGTGCCAGAACCCAGATTGCGAGTGCGGCACCTCAATTGCAGGCCAAAATCAACCGCGGTGCCGATGGTGACCGTCTGGCGCTCAATGATCCTTTTGACCGTGCCTGGCGGCGTGTCGGCCTGGCGCTGGATCGCGTGGGATTCACGGTAGAAGATCGTGATCGCTCCAAAGGCGTTTATTTCGTGCGCTACATTGATCCCGATGCCGACGTCAAAACTACCGAAGACAAGGGCTGGTTTTCCAAGCTCAAATTCTGGGGCAGTTCGCCCAAAGTGCAGAGCAAGGAGCAATACCGCATTGTGGTCCAGGAGGCGGCCGCCGGCGCTGAGGTTCAGGTGCTTGACAAGGATGGCGGCCGGGACAAATCGGATACCGCCGGGC
>JBIIZE010000300.1:0-3505 GCA_044346435.1 Burkholderiales bacterium | reverse complement strand
CGGAACTCACGTCGTTCGAGCAGGCACGGCGCAAGTTTGAACGCGAATACCTCGCGCAACTGCTCAAAATCACGGAAGGCAATGTGACCAACGCGTCACGCATGGCCAAGCGCAACCGCACCGAGTTCTACAAGCTGCTGCAGCGGCATCAACTCGATCCGCGACTGTTCAAGCCGCAACGTGCCTGAATGAACCCCGACGTCTCCGTTTGCCGACTGCTGAATCTTTTGTAAAACAGCGGGTTGAGACGCGTTGCCGCGCCAGTGTCGCTCGCCGGCGACGGCGCAGCACATCTGCACTTTATAAGTTATTGTTTATAAAACATATTTTTCTGGCATTCAACTTGCGATAGTGACATCAGCCTGCCCGCCACCGGACAGCGCCGGACATGTTTATTGCACTGGAGAATGCCATGAGCATCATCGCAACCCGTCACCCTGTCACGCAGTTGTCTGCGCGGCCGGTATCCCCTTTGTTGTACCCGGTACTGCTGATCGCCGGCATCAGCGTGATCATTTTCAGCCTGCTCGGAATTGCTGCGATGACCGGCCTGCTGCCGCAGGCCCAATCACAGCCCGCGGTGACCGCGGCGGCGAGCGGCCGCGCGGTGGTTGATCCCGGGATTGTCCGTCAGTCGCCGGAAAAAACAGCGACCACGAAACTGCCGGCGCAGCGCGGCAATGGCGTCAAAACTGCAGCGGTGCGCTGCGAAGATTGCGGCGTAGTCGAGTCGGTGCGCATGGTCGAGGCCAAGGGCCAGGGCTCGGGCGTCGGCGCAGTTGCCGGCGGTGTGGTCGGTGGCATACTGGGCAATCAGGTTGGCGGTGGCGGCGGTCGCACAGCGATGACCGTGGTCGGCGCCGGGGCCGGCGCCTATGCCGGCAACGAGATCGAGAAAAACATGAAGCGAAATGTCAGTTATGAAATCCGCGTGCGTATGGATGACCAGACCGTACGCACCTTCCGGTCCAGCCAGCCCGATGCCGGGGTTGGCCAGCGGGTCAACGTGCGCGACGGGCGGCTTGTTGTCGCCGGCTGAGTCATCGGTGCCGGCTCTGCGCCGGGTCGCTGCAATCGCGCTGGCGCTGCTGCTGACTGCCTGCGGAACCGCCACCACCGGGAGCCGCAGTACTCCCGCCGCCCCGAATCCGCCGCCTGTCTTCAATCTCGCGGGGTATTCCGCCCAGTACAAAAAAGGTCATTCGGACGGTTGCGTACAGCGGCGCGACGATCGCCTGTTCCGCGACGAAGCCGATTACATGATGGGCTGGAACGACGGGCGCAGCGCCTGTGCCCGGATGCGCCGCTGAGGCTTCAGCGGCGCCGTGCCGGCGACAGGTTCAGTGCCAGCCAGTAGTCGGCAATCCGGCGCACGGCTTCGATGTAATCCTCGTAGGTTACCGGCTTGATGACATAGCTGTTGCAGCCCAGCGCATAACAACGCGCGATGTCCGCCGGTTCGCTCGAAGAGGTGAACACCACAACGCATAACCGGCTGGTGCGCGCATCATTGCGCAACTGGCGCAGGACTTCACTGCCGTCGATTTTCGGCAGCTTCAGATCGAGCAGGACCAGATCCGGCAACTGATCCATGGCAGCCAGCGCTTCAAGCGCGAGTGCGCCATCATGCGCGACCGCCACTATCGCGCCGGCCTTGCGCAGCCCGCGCTGCGTCAGTGACTCGTCATCCGGGTTGTCTTCGACGATCAGGATGCGGCGATCATTCATGACCGGAGGGTTTTTACAGCGACCAGTGCGTGCGTTCAGCCAGCAGGCCGTTGAATTCTTCGGCGGACATCGGCATGCCGACCAGATAACCCTGCAGGAAATCGCAGCCGTTTTTGCGCAGGAAATCGAGCTGCTCCGCGCTTTCCACGCCTTCGGCGACGACTTCCAGTCGCAGGCTGTGCCCCATGGCGATGATGGCCTGGGTGATGGCGACATCGTCCGGGTCGGCGGGGATATCCTTGATGAAGGAGCGGTCGATCTTCAGCGTGTGTACCGGAAAACTCTTCAGATAACCGAGCGATGAATAACCGGTGCCGAAGTCATCGATGGCGAGATGGACGCCGACGGCGCGCAGTTCGCGCAAGATCGCGGTGGCGCTTTCCGGATTGGCCATCACCATGCTTTCGGTGATCTCCAGTTCAAGATTTTCCGGCGGCAGGCCGGTATCTTCGAGAATGTTGATGATGTCGATGACCAGTTCGCTCTGGTTGAACTGCCGGGGCGACAGATTCACCGCCACACGGAAGTTGCTCAACCCCGATTCCTGCCACTTCTTGGCCGCCATACAGGCGCGCATCAGCACAAGACGGCCGATCGGCACGATCAATCCGGTTTCCTCGGCCAGTGGAATGAACTTTACCGGCGGGATCATGCCGACCTCGGGCAGGTTCCAGCGCAACAGCGCTTCGGCGCCGACAATACGGCCGTCCGTGACGTCAAACTGCGGCTGGAAATGAACCATGAATTCATCCAGTTCGATGGCGCGGCGCAGTGAGCGCTCGAGCACCACGTATTCCAGAGAACGCGAGTTCATCTGCGGCGAGTGGAACTGGAAATTGTTCTTGCCCTGGTCCTTGGCGCGATACATCGCCAGCTCCGCATTGCGCAGCAGTGCGGTGGCGTCGGGGCTGTCCCCGGGGTAAATGCTGATGCCGATGCTGGCCGAGAGGTGATAGGTCTCGCCGTTGATGTCGTAGGGCTGGGCTACCGCGGTAAGCACCCGTTGCGCGGAGGCACGCGCGGCTTCCGGGTCGTCAATTTCACGCAGCAGGGCGGCGAATTCGTCGCCGCTGAAGCGTGACAGCAGGTCTGCTTCGCGCAGGCACTGGCGCAGGCGGCCTGCGACCTGGCGCAGCACCATGTCGCCGCCATCTTGGCCCAATGTGTCGTTGATCAGCTTGAAACGGTCAAGGTCAATGAACAGCACCGCGATCGACTTGCGTTCGCGGTTGGCGTCGCGGATGGCCTGTTCAAGCAGCTGGCGGAACAGCAGCCGGTTGGGCAGGCCCGATAGTTCGTCGAAATGCGCCAGCCGCCACATGCGTTCTTCTGAGCGCGCACGTTCGCTGACATCACGCACCACAACGGTGAGTTTGGGCGCGTCGTCCAGCGTCATCCGGCTGACCTTGATTTCCACCGGGATGATTGCGCCGGCACGGGTATGCGCGTGCATCTGCAGATTGGTGGTGTCGGCGCGGATGGCGCCGGTGGATTCGCAGAGCACGTCCCAGAATCCGGCACCTGCCGCTGCCGCAGGGCGTAACAGCTGTTTGACCGGCAGTCCGAGCAGTTCACCCGAAGCATGGGCAGTCAATGTGGCCAGAGCCGGATTGGCGAATTCGATCCGGCCAGCGGCGTTGACCACGGCGATACCGTCGGCTGCCGTGGTGACGATCGAATCGAGCAGGGCTTCCTTGGCATGGAGCTGGCTGCTGGCAATACGGGCGGCACGGCGGATTTCTGCTTCGCCCAGTTCGCGCACCAGCACGGCGCTGAG
>JBIIZE010000351.1:0-3079 GCA_044346435.1 Burkholderiales bacterium | reverse complement strand
TCCTGGGCGCCGCTGCGCATCGTCGCCACCGCGGGTTCCTCGCCGATGGCGCCGGAGACGATGATGAAGGGGATGTCGGCGTCATGCGCACGCACCAGTTTCAGTGCGGCCAACCCGTCGAATTGCGGCAGGTTGTAGTCGCAGAGCACGGCGCTCCAGGGCTCCTGGGCCAGGGCTTCCTGCAATTCGGCTTTGGTCCAGACCCGGCGATGGCTGATCTGCAGGCCGCCGTGCCGCAGCGAAGCGAGGATCAGGATTGCATCGTTTTCGTCGTCTTCGACGAGCAGCAGGCGGGTGGGCGGTACGGACGAGTTCATTGGTGGCCGGTGTTACGGGTCAGCCTTTGATGCGGCTGATGCGAACCACTTCCGGAATCTTGCGCAAATCGCGCACGATGCGTGCCAGGTGCATGCGGTTCATTACCTGTACCGTGAAACGCATCACCGTATAGGTGCCGCCGTCGTCGGGATCGACTGCGACGTTCTGGATATTGGATTCTGCTGCGGCGATTTCCGCCGCGACTTTGGCGAGCACGCCGCGCTGGTTGGCGACGACCAGGCGGATGCCGACGTCGAAGAGCTTGGACGGGTTGGCGTCCCATTGCACGTCGAGGACCCGTTCCGGGTCGCGGTTGCCCTTGGCGGCAATCGGGCAGTCATGGGTGTGGATGACCATGCCCTGACCCTTGCTGATGATGCCGATGATCGGGTCACCGGGGATCGGGCCGCAGCAGCGTGCGAACTGCACGGCAAAACCTTCCGAACCGCGCACGATGACTGCGCCGTTGGGCCTTGCTTCCGCCGGCAACGGTTCCCCCAGGGCCAGCAGCTGATGGGCGACCACCACGGCCAGACGTTTGCCGAGGCCGACGTCGGACAGAATTTCATCGCGCGATCTTGCGCTGGAGTCGCGCACCAGCTTGTCCCATTGCGCGTCAGCGACATCCGCCGGTGATGTCTTGAAATTGGCCAGCGCCTGCTGCAGCAGGCGGCTGCCGAGCTGTACCGACTCGGAGAAGTGCATGGTCTTGAGAAAATGACGGATGTGCGCGCGGGCCTTGGCGGTGGCGACAAAATTCAGCCACAACGGGTTGGGCTTGGCGTGCGATGCCGTGATGATTTCAACTCGATCGCCATTGCGCAGTTCGGTGCGCAGGGGAGTCAGCTCCTGGTTGATCTTGACCGCGACGCAGCGGTTGCCGATGTCGGTGTGAACCGCGTAGGCAAAGTCCACCGAAGTGGCGCCGCGCGGCAGGGACATGATCTTGCCCTTGGGTGTGAACACATAGACTTCGTCGGGGAACAGATCAACCTTGAGGTGTTCAAGGAATTCGATGGAATCGCCGGACTCGGACTGCATTTCGAGCAGGCTTTGCAGCCACTGGTGTGTTTTCTGCTGCAGTTCCGACAGCGAGGTGTCGGAGCTTTTATAGAGCCAGTGCGAAGCGACGCCGGCTTCCGCAATCTTGTGCATGTCGGCGGTGCGGATCTGGATCTCGATCGGGCTGCCGAAGGGGCCGAACAGCGTGGTGTGCAGCGACTGGTAACCGTTGGCTTTGGGGATCGCGATGTAATCCTTGAACTTGCCGGGGATCGGTTTGTAGAGGCTGTGCAGCAGACCCAGCGCGACGTAACACGCCATGTTGTCGCGCACGATGATGCGAAAACCGAACACGTCGTGTACCTGAGCGAAGGACAGATGCTTTTCGCGCATCTTGCGATAGACCGAATGCAGGTGTTTCTCGCGACCTTGTACCTGCGCTTCAATGCCGTGCTCGCGTAACTTGCGTTCAATGCTTTCCAGAACCTTGCTGACGACTTCGCGGCGGTTTCCCCGCGCGGTGCGTACCGCCTTGGCCAGTACGCGGAACCGGTCGGGAAACAGATGGCGGAAGGACAGGTCCTCCATCTCCTGGTAAATGCTGTTGAGCCCGAGCCGGTTGGCGATCGGCGCGTAGATTTCCAGGGTTTCGCGCGCAATGCGCTGGCGTTTCTCCGGGTGCACCGCGTCCAGCGTGCGCATGTTGTGCAGGCGGTCGGCAAGTTTGATCAGCATGACGCGCACGTCACGCGCCATCGCCAGCAGCATCTTGCGGAAATTTTCCGCCTGCGCTTTTTCCTGGGTGTCGAACTGGATGCGGTCGAGCTTGGATACGCCGTCAACCAGCTCGGCCACCGGCCGGCCGAACTGTTCGGCAATCTCGTTTTTGGTGACTTCAGTGTCTTCGACGACGTCGTGCAGCAAGGCCGCGGTCAGTGCCTGCGAATCCAGATGCCACTGACCGAGAATGCTGGCGACCGCCAGCGGATGTGCTATGTACGGTTCCCCGGACTTGCGGAACTGGCCTTCGTGGGCTGATTCGCTGAAGTGGTAAGCGGCCTGGATCTGCGACAGATCCTCGGGCTTCAGATAAGCCGACCATTCCTGAAACAGCGCCGGCGCTGTGGGCAGCGCGGGAGTTTCGGTGACGGGGATGGGGGCTGAAGGACTCATGCGTACGGTTGACCTCTCGCCGTCCGCAATCAGGGGCTGCGCCTCAGCCGCGGGCGCACGCGCCTGTTACGAGGGGCTCTTGTTGAGGATTTCGGCGCCGAATTTTGATGCTGCGAGTTCGCGCAGTGCCACAACCGTCGGTTTGTCGCGGGTCGAATCGATCATGGTTTGCGCGCCGTTGGCGAGCTGTCGGGCGCGATAGGTGGCCGCCAGCGTCATTTCAAAGCGGTTGGGGATGATCTTCATGCAATCTTCAACGGTAATGCGGGCCATGGATGTCCTACTTGAGTCGGTTGATCAACGCGGTGTGCCGGGCCAGCTGGTGTGCGGTGCGCAAACGTTCTGCTCGGACGATGTCCTGCAGTTCCGCCGCCGCGGCCTTGAATTCAGCGTTGATAATAACATAATCAAAATCATGGACATGGCTGATTTCCTCGCGCGCGTTGGCAAGCCGGGTTGCGATGACTTCCGGCGCATCCTGGGCGCGGGAATTGAGCCTTTGCAGCAATGCCTCAAAAGAGGGCGGGAGGATGAAAATGCTGATCGCGGCCGGCATCAGCCCCCGGACCTGGGCGGCACCCTGCCA
>JBIIZE010000100.1:0-7040 GCA_044346435.1 Burkholderiales bacterium | reverse complement strand
ACGTCCGTTGAATCAAAGAAGGTGAACGCAATACCGCGCACTTTTTTCAGCACCGCCTGTGCTTCAACCAGGCCGCTGATCTGGCCTTTGGGCAGATCGACCTGGGTCACGTCGCCGGTGATGACCGCCTTGCTGCCAAAGCCGATGCGGGTCAGGAACATTTTCATCTGTTCGCGCGTGGTGTTTTGCGCTTCATCGAGAATGATGAAGGCGTGGTTCAGCGTACGACCGCGCATGAAGGCGAGCGGTGCGATTTCAATCGCCTGGCGCTCGAACATTTTTGCAACCTTGTCATAACCCATCAGATCGTAGAGCGCGTCGTACAGGGGGCGCAGGTAAGGATCGACCTTCTGCGCCATGTCGCCCGGCAGAAAGCCGAGGCGCTCGCCGGCTTCGACTGCGGGCCGCACGAGGATGATGCGCTGTACGGCATCGCGTTCCAGTGCGTCCACCGCACAGGCGACGGCGAGATAGGTTTTGCCGGTGCCGGCGGGGCCGATGCTGAAGGTGATGTCGTGTTTCTGGATGTTGATCAGGTACTCGTTCTGTCGCGGCGTGCGGCCGTGCAGGTCTTTTTTCAGGGTGATCAGCGCCGGCGAAGGTACGGCGGCATGCGCGGCGCCTTGATGGCCGGCCTCGATCAGCGCCAGCTGAATCGCGTCCAGTGACAGCGGGTCCGCCGCCTTTTCGTAGAAGTTGCGCAGGACCTGGGCCGCGATGCGCGTGCGCTCGACGGCGCCGGTCAGTGCGAAGTGTTCGCCGCGACGGGTGATGCCGACATCCAGCGCGGTTTCGATCTGGCGCAGATTTTCGTCCAGCGCACCGCAGAGATTGGCGAGACGGTGGTTGTCGACGGGGGTAAAGCTGATTTCAGAGGGTTTCAATGGGTAACGGCGCAGTCTTTAGTGACGGGTTCGCCGCGCAGCGTATGCGCCAGCGCGTCGGTGATGGTGATTTCGATGAAGTTGCCGATGAGCGTGCGGGGACCGGCAAAATTGACGACGCGGTTGTTGTCGGTGCGCGCTGCGAGTTCGGTCGCATCACGGCGTGAGACGCCATCCACCAGCACACGCTGGCGTGTGCCGACCATGCGTCGGCTGATGGCGTGGGCTTGCGCATCGTTTATCTGCTGCAACTGCTGCAGGCGTTCCAGTTTGACGGCCTGCGGCGTGTCATCGGGCAGATCCGCAGCCGGTGTGCCCGGGCGACGGCTATAGACAAAACTGAAACTCGCGTCAAAACCGATGTCGTCGATCAGTTTCAGCGTCGCCTGAAAATCAGCCTCGGTTTCCCCGGGAAATCCGATGATGAAGTCGGATGAAATGCTGATGTCCGGCCGCGCTTCGCGCAGGCGACGGATCATGGATTTGTATTCCAGCGCCGTGTAACCGCGCTTCATCGCGGCCAGCACGCGATCAGAGCCCGACTGTACCGGCAGATGTACATGACTGACCAGTTGTGGAATGCGCGCATAGGCTTCGATCAGCCGCGGCGTGAATTCCTTGGGGTGTGATGTGGTGTAGCGGATGCGTTCGATGCCGGGAATCTCCGCGACGTAATCCAGCAGCAGTGCAAAATCGGCGCCGCCGTCTTCACCGTCCAGCGGCGCGCGCCAGGCATTGACGTTCTGCCCGAGCAGGGTCACTTCCTTGACGCCCTGTGCCGCGAGTTCGGCGACTTCGGTGAGCACATCTTCGAAAGGTCGCGAGATTTCTTCACCGCGGGTATAAGGCACGACGCAGAACGAACAGTATTTGCTGCAGCCTTCCATAATCGAGACAAAGGCGGTGACGCCTTCGATACGGGCAGGCGGCAGGTGATCGAATTTTTCGACTTCGGGAAAGGAAATGTCGACCTGCGGTTTGCCGGACTCATGGCGTGCCCTGATCAGTTGGGGCAGTCGGTGTAGCGTCTGCGGGCCGAATACGACATCGACATAAGGTGCGCGTTTGACGATGGCCGCGCCTTCCTGGCTGGCGACGCAGCCGCCGACACCGATGATCAATCCGGGTTTGGCAAGCTTCAGTTCGTGGATTCGGCCGAGGTCGCTGAAAACCTTTTCCTGGGCTTTTTCGCGCACCGAGCAGGTGTTGAGCAGAATGACGTCCGCTTCAGACGGGTCACTGGTCTGCGTCAGGCCGCTCTGGGCACGCAACACATCTGCCATCTTGTCCGAGTCATACTCGTTCATCTGGCAACCGAAGGTTTTGATATAAACCTTGCCCACGACTTACTTATTTGCGCGGTTGAACCGGGCTTCTTCTTCAGCTGTCAGGACAACGATGCGCAGGATTTCGCCGTTACGATCGAGTTCATAAATGACCTCCGAACCCGGCAGCAGTTGACCATGGGTAATCCGGCGGTTGGCGGCATCAAAAATGATGCCGCCCGGCGCGAGCCGGCGCACATCATTGTTGAGCATGACCATCGGCAATGCCTGCGACGCACCTATTTCAGCGCGCTTGGCATCGCCGGGCAGCGTGCGCTGCGACCATGCCATCGGCGAGGCGAGCAAAAAAGTCAATAAAAGCAGAAACTTACGCATGGCCACACGATAGCACGAGAGGCTGTAGCCGGCAACGCAGCGGCCGGCAGAAGAAAAGAAATGGTGGCGAGTCAGGGATTTGAACCCCGGACCAATGGATTATGATTCCACTGCTCTAACCACTGAGCTAACTCGCCACGGGAAGGCCGGGCAGTCTAAGGAGCGAGGGTGTCCTTGTCAAGCTGAAAAAACCGCTCCCAATGCCGGATTTCCCTGAAAAATCCGGGCCTTGACCGTTTTTTGCAGACTTGCCACCCTCCGTGCTCCCAACCGGCAACATCATGAATACAGCAATCAAGCCTGACAACATTCCCGACCATTGCGACGTCGCCATCATCGGCAGCGGGCTGGTCGGGGCCAGCCTGGCACTGGCTTTGCAGCCGTCCGCTTTGCAGGTCGCCTTGATTGAACCGCAGGCGCTTGCCGCGGCACCGGTGGATGGCGGCTGGGACAGTCGCATTTATGCGATCAGTCCCGGCAATGCGGCATTTCTGCATGACCTCGGCGTCTGGTCGCGGCTGGATCCGCAGCGGGTGCAGCGGGTCGAGACCATGGCGATTGCCGGCGACCGCCGCGACAGTCGTCTTCAGTTCAGCGCCTACGATGCCGGTCTGCCGGAACTGGCCTATATCGTTGAAAGCGGCGCCATGCAGCGCGCGATGCTCGAAGTGATTGCCGAATCCAGCGGCATCCACATGATCTGTCCCGCCCAGGCCGCCGGACTGGCCATTGGCGAGCAGTCTGCGCGGATTACGTTGGCGGATGGGGCGTCGCTGGACGCGCAACTGGTGGTCGGCACCGATGGCCGCGATTCGCTGGTGCGGCGCGAGGCCGGCATTGACGCAAAAATCAGCGAATACCGGCAATCCGGTGTGGTGGCCAATTTCACGACTGAAAAACCCCACCATGGAACGGCTTTCCAGTGGTTCCGCGACGACGGCATCCTCGCCTTGCTGCCCTTGCCCGGCAATCGCGTGTCGATGGTGTGGTCGACGAACGAAGAACACACGCAATCGCTGCTGGCGATGCCGGCGGAGCGACTTGCCGACCATGTCGCGGAAGCCAGCCATGGTGCCGTCGGACAGTTGCAATGCATGACGCCGGCCGTCGCGTTTCCGTTGCGCCTGGCGCATGTGGCGCGATTGGTCGCACCGAGGCTTGCGCTTGCCGGGGACGCCGCGCATAACGTGCACCCGTTGGCCGGGCAGGGCGTGAACCTCGGCTTTCGTGATGCGCGGGTACTCGCTGCGGTGCTGGCCGGCCGGGTGCCGCGTCAGGACTGCGGCGATTTGTCGCTGTTGCGTCGTTACGAAAGGGCGCGGCGCGAAGATATTGCAGCCATTGCCATGAGTACCGACGCTTTGCAGAAACTTTTCGGTTCAAAATCGGTCTTGTTGTCCGGAGTACGCAATTTCGGGCTTGGCGCGTTAAACCACCTGCCGGTCCTCAAAAACCTGCTGATCCAGCATGCGGTGGCATAAGAACCGCGCTTCGCAAGCACAGTTTTCAGCAACTATTTTTCATTAACGAGCCTGTAGCTCAGGAATTTCCCCATGTATATCCGTATGGTGCTGGCGCTTTGCGCTGCAATGACATTGATGACCCAGGCCCAGGCTGACGAAAGCAGCGTGCGCCGCGGGTTCCAGGCCCGGTTTCCCGACATGAAAATCGAATCGGTGAGACGCACGCCATTTCCCGGCCTTTATGAGGTCGTGTTCGACGGACAGGTGGTCTACACCGATGAAAAACTGGCCTATCTGATGAGCGGCAACCTGTTTGATTTGCGCACCTCCCAGGAACGAAATCTGACGCGCGAACGGCGTGATCAGATCGCATCCGGTGCACTGGTCGGTGCCCAGGGAAATGCGATCAAGCGGGTGTGCGGCAACGGCAAGCGCGTGGTTTACACTTTCGAGGATCCGAACTGCGGGTATTGCAAGGAACTGCAGAAGGAACTCAACAAGATGACTGATATCACGGTCTACACCTTCCTGCTGCCGATCCTGTCGCCGGACTCGGTGGAGAAATCAAAAATGGTGTGGTGTTCCAAGGACAGGGCGCGGACCTGGGACGACCTGATGAACAAGGCCACTCTGGCGGCTAACGCGCCGAAAAACTGTGCGACACCGCTTGAAGAAAACGAGGCGCTGGCGAAACGGTTTGGCGTACGTGGCACGCCGGCGATTTATCTCGCCAACGGCCAGCAGGTTGGCGGCTTTCTCCCTGCCGACAAGCTGGAACAGGCGCTGTCTGCCGTGAAGTAAACGCGGATTCGCTGCATCCAGGCCGTAGATGATCTCTGCCGCGTGGAACGGTTCCCCGAACGCCCGCTGGCCATGGCGCCGCCTGCTCACGGCGCTCATGGTTTCGGCAGTTGCGCATTACCTGATTGTTGACGGGTGGCGGCCCTCCGGCGGCCCCTCGCAGTTTCCGGCGGTGATCCCGCAGCTGCAGGCGCGACTGGAAATGCCCGAGGTGTTGCCGGCAGCGCCTGAGAAGACCATCGCAGAGGACTCACCGGCTGAGTTGCCGGAGAAGCGGGCGGCATTGTCACGAACGGCCCGGGTTGCGCCAGCGATGGCTCCCGCTGTGGCCGCCCCCGAAATGAATTCCCCGGAAAATCCGGGTGCCGCCGTTCCGGATTTGCGAGTTTATTCGGCACGGGAACTGGACCGATATCCGGTTCCACTCATGCCGCTGGATCTGCGAACCGGACAAGGCCGATCCGGTATTGCCCGGTTCTGGGTGAACATCGACAGCATGGGATACGCCGTCGGGGTGGAGCTGATCGCCGGGGATTTACCGGCAGTGCTCACGGCGTCGGCGCGCGAGTTGCTGCTGGCTGCGCGGTTTGCGCCGGGCTTCAAAGACGAGCGCCCCGTCAAGAGCCGGATTCTGCTGGAATTGCGTTACGGACCCTGACCTGCATTCGCGTCAGAAGCGCCGTCGCTTTGGGTTAAAATCGCTTTCCAACCCAATTTTCGAAAGCGCTGCATGAGCACCCCGTCGGGAAGCCACAATGCTGTTTTCGGCCCCTTGTGCCTGCGGGCGCCAGCGGTAAATCCTTAAACTCGGTAAATCATGCGCCTGCGCATACTTGGCTGTTCCGGCAGTATCGGCGGACAACAACACCGGACGACCTCTTTTCTGGTTGATCAGGATATTCTGATTGACGCGGGAACCGGCGTCGGTGAACTCTCGCTGCCGGAACTGGCGCTTATCGACCACGTTTTTGTTACGCACTCCCACCTTGACCACGTCGATTCCATCGCCTTTATTCTCGATTCGGTCGGTGCGCTGCGGCCGAAACCGCTGACGGTCCATGCTACGGCACCGACGATCGAGATTCTGAAAAGGAATTTGTTCAATTGGGATATCTGGCCCGATTTCACGGTAATTCCGACGGCCCAGGAGCCGTTCATGCAGTATGCGGAAATCGCCGTGGGCAACGTCATCGATATCGGCAAGGGGCGTACGATTACCGCGCTACCGGCCAATCACACCGTACCGGCGGTCGGTTACTGGCTGAACAGCGGAAAAAGCAGTCTGGTGTTCAGCGGCGATACCGGGCCGAATGACGCCCTTTGGGAAATCGTCAACGGCGTCGACAATCTCAAATACCTGATTATTGAAACCGCGTTTTCCGACAAGGACCGCCGGCTGGCCGAACTGGCGCTCCACCTTTGCCCTTCGATGCTCGGTGAAGAACTGGCGAAGCTCAAGCGTCCGGCAGAAGTCTATATAACCCACCTCAAGCCCAGCGAAATCGAGCTGACGATGCAGGAGATTGAGGAGCTTTCAACACCGGTGCCACCGCGGCTGCTGCATAACAACCAGGTTTTCGACTTCTGATGCGTGATGCGGGCGCGGCTTGCGCGTCCGCCGGTCAGGACGGAGAATTCCCACAGGGGTATCGCCGGCACAGTGCCGGCATTTCAATTCAAAAATGAAAAAAGAAGTTCCAGTCGAAAAACTTGAGTTCGGGGTGTTCATTTCCGAACTCGACCGGCCATGGACGGAAACGCCGTTCATGTACCAGGGTTTTATCCTCAGCAATGAGAAGCAGCTCGAAGCGCTGAAGAAATACTGCAAAAAAGTCTACATCGACCTCGACAAGGGGCCGGACCTGCCCGACCGCAGCCAGCTGCAGACCGGTGATGTCGGCGGGCCGCCGAAGCCGCCGCCCCCGCTGGGCCCCAGCGTGCTGACCACGATCAAGACCAAGGTCACCTATCGCGAACAGGCCACTGTTGACGAGGAACTGCCGGTCGCCCGGACCGCGCAGCGGCAGACCGAGGTGGTGCTCAAGGACATCATGAGCAACGTCGAGGCCGGCAAGGCGCTCGATGCGCCGCGCGTGCAGGAGGCCGTCACCAGCATGACGGACAGCGTGGTGCGCAATCCGGATGCGATGATGCTGCTCGCCAAGCTCAAACAGAAGGGCGGTCATACGCTGGACCGCGCTTTCGGCGTGTCGATTTACATGCTGACCTTC
>JBIIZE010000099.1:0-7050 GCA_044346435.1 Burkholderiales bacterium | reverse complement strand
AAGCGGATCGTAGATAAACCGCGGCAGCACATGCATCAGCCGAGCCACGATGGCCATCTGCCAGGGACTTACTGCATAGGTTTTGCGGCGTTCGATGAGCGCGGCGATTTTTCCAGCAGCGACATCCGCTGTCATGATGAAGGGCATGCGGTAAGGGTTGTGCGAAGTCATCGCGGTGACGATATAACCCGGGCAGATGGTGATCACTGTGATGCCGGTTCCCCGCAGCTCCACCCGCAGGCTTTCCAGGTAACTGATCGCTGCCGCTTTCGAGGCGGAATACGCGCCGGATCCCGGCAGTCCCCGGTAACCCGCAACGCTGGCAATGCCCACCAGATTGCCGCTGCCGCGTTCGCGCATGGCGGCAATAAACGGCTGGAAAGTATTCATCATGCCGATGACGTTGATATCGAACACATCGCGAAAAGACTGTTCGTCTTCCGGCGCTTCGGTCAATGTACCGATGCTGACGCCGGCATTGGCAATGACGATGTCGGGAGTGCCGTGTTTGCCGGTGAAATCGATGGCGGCAGCACGCAGACTTGCCGAGTCGCGGACATCGCCCGCATAGGTCGCGCAAGGGCTGGAGCAGGTCGCGGCAAAACGCTCGAGTTCATGCCTGCGGCGTGCGATCAGACCCAGGGTGGCGCCGCTTGCCGCGTAGCGGCGGGCGATGGCAGCGCCCAGTCCGCCGGAAGCGCCGGTGATGACGACAGTTCGGTCGGCTGCCGCAGTCATTGCGGACATGCGTTCAGCGGGTGGCCCGGATCCGGAAAATGAGGCCGTCGAGGATCGGGATCAGGCCATCCAGGGTTTCCGACATGCTGCCGGAAGTGAGATAGCGGCCATCCACAACCAGCGAAGGGGTGCCGGTGATGTTGTAGGCGCGGGTCAACTGCGCCGCTTCTTCAACCTTGCGCTGCACAGCCGCCGAGTTGTACGTTTCATCCCAGCGTTCACGGGTGATGCCGTTGCGCACCGCCCATTCAGACATGGCTTCAGGCTTGCTCATCGCCAGTTTTTCGGCGTGATAGCTGTAGTAGGCGCGCTGGTGCAGGCGTTCCACTTCACCCAGAGCTTCCAGTGTGTAATAAACACGGGCATGCGGAGCCCAGGTTTCTCGCAAAATCGCCGGTATGCGCCGTACGATGACGTCTGCCGGCTTGCGACTGACCCAGCGTTCAAATATGGGTTGCAGGCTGTTGCAGTACGGACAGCCGTACCAGAAAAAATCGATGACTTCGATCTGCGCTGCCGAAACCTGCACCGGCTGCGGCTTGATGACGCGGTAATCGATTTCGGCGCGAATCGGCTTCTGGCCGGCCGCAGTCTGCGCGACAGCCGGCAGGGACACCAGCAATGCCTGGGCAGAGAGAACGCAGGCGAAGACGACCGCCAGCGCGCTTCGCATGCTTACTTGCCCTTGCCTTTGCGCGATTCGGCGATCAGCGCATCGACGACCTCAAAGTAGCGGTCGTAGTCGATGACGCGTTCAGATTTCATGGTCATGGAAGGCGAAGCGATGAACTTGCCGTCGATCACCAGTGCCGGTGTGCCGGGGATATCAAACTTGCGGGTCAATTCGATCGAACGCTGCGTCTTGCCGTTGACGCCGAAGGAATTGAAGGTATCGGTGAATTTCTTGCGGTCAACGCCTTTGCCGGCCGCCCAGTCAAAGATGGCATTGGCATCCTTTAGGGTGACGCGCTGCTTGTGCAGCGTTGCAAACATGTCCTGGTGCAGTTTGTCGACCAGGCCCATGGCTTCGAGCGTGTAGTAGGCGCGGGTCAGCGGAACCCATGAATCCTGGAAAACCGCGGGAATGCGTTTGAAATCAACATCAGCCGGTTTGCGTTTGAGCCAGACTTCCAGCGAAGGCTGCAGGTTGGCGCAATGCGGACAGCCATACCAGAAAAATTCCAGCACCTCGACCTTGTTGCCGCTGTCGGTCGGTTGCGGAGGTTTCACCACCAGATACTCTTTGCCGGCAACCGGCGGCTGTGAGGCGTGAACAGGAGCGGTCAGGCACAGGGCGAGGCCGGCGGCAGCCAAGGCTCTCAGGAACATAGCGGTCAATCGCATGGCATCTCCATAAACAGCGTTATTTGTCGGCGTCGCGGACTTTGATCAGCGTCGTGTCGATGCCGTTGTTCTTCAGAGTATCGCGGGCGCGGTTCAGTTCCTCGACGCTGCCGTAAGGACCGAGCCGGACGCGGTGCCAAACCCCGCGGTCGGGCAGGGTCGTGGTCTGGATCGAGGCCTGGACGCCGAGTAGCGCCAAACGCGCTTTCAGGTTGTCCGCATCGGGTGCATTCTGGAAGGCGCCGGCCTGCAGGTAAAACGATTCCTTGGCAGCGCTGGGCGTGGTTTTGGCGTCCCGCAGCTGCTGGTCGGTCGCGGGTTCTTCAACGCCGGGCAGGATCTTGTAGAAATCGAAGCGCGGCTTGGTTTCTGCGGCCTTGCCGTTTTTGTCGGCGCCCTTGGCCGGCTCTGTCGCCGGTTTGGCAGCCTCGGGTTTTCCAGCCGGCGCCTTTTGCTGGAAGGGATTGGGCATCTTGTTGATGTACCAGGCAACCCCCATCGCGATACCGAGTCCCAGCACCAGCCCGATCAGGATGCCGATGAACAGCGATCCGCCGCCCCCGCGGGACGAGGATTTGCGCTCACTGCCTTTATAGTCTCTGCTCACGGCGGCCATCTTACATTTTTTCCGGTGCGGTCACACCCAGCAGGGCGAGTCCGTTGCGCAAGACCTGACGCACGGCGAGGGCCAGTGCGAGTCGTGCGCGGGTGAGCGCGGCATCCTCGACGAGGAAACGTTCCGCGTTGTAATAGCTGTGGAATTCGCCGGCGAATTCCTTGAGATAGAAGGCGATATTGTGCGGCGCGAGATCACGAGCCGCACCTTCGACCACTTCCGGAAATTCCATCAGCTGCTTCAGCATTGTGGCTTCGTGTGCCGATACCAGCGGCGCAACATCGGTTTCACGCAGCGAGGCTTCGTCGCCGCCCCACTGTGCCAGCACGCTGCAGACGCGGGCGTGGGCATACTGGATGTAGTACACCGGATTGTCATTGCTCTGCGATTTGGCCAGGTCGAGGTCGAAGTCGAAGTGCTGGTCGCTTTTGCGCAGCACATAGAAAAACCGCGCGGCATCAACGCCGACGTCGCCATACAAATCTTCCAGCGTCACGTAATTGCCGCTGCGTTTGCCCATGCGCACCGGCTCGCCACCGCGGAACAGCGCCACCAGCTGGATCAGCGGGACCACCAGCCGGGTTTCATCGCCGCCCAGCGCGGTAATGGCTGCTTTCACTCGTGGAATGTAGCCGTGGTGATCGGCGCCCCAGACGTCGATGATGCGGGTATAGCCGCGGTCCAGCTTATCGGCGTGATAGGCGATGTCCGATGCAAAATAGGTATACAGGCCGTTGTCGCGCTGGACGACGCGGTCCTTGTCATCGCCGAAGGTGGTACTGCGGAACCACAGCGCGCCGTCATTTTCGTAGAGATGGCCGGCCGCACGCAGGCGGTCCAGCGTCGCGGCCACCTTGCCTTCGGTATACAGCGACTGCTCCGAATACCAGCGGTCGAAGGTCACGCCAAAACGCTCCAACACGCCGCGGCATTCCGCCAGTTGCTGTGTCAGCACTTGGTCGAACATGCTGCGGAAGGCATCGCCCAGCAGGGTTTTCATGTTGGCGATCAGCGCATCGATGCGGATTTCCTGCAGCGCTTCCAGCTGTTCCGGTGTTTCATCGCCGCGCGCGACCGGCACACCACACAGCACTGCCGCTGCATCGCGCTCAAGGGACTTGCCGTGAACAGCGCGCAGTTCTTCAGCGCGCTGCCGTACGTATTCGCCTTGATAGCCGTTGGGCGGGAATTCCACGGCAACACCGGCGGCTTCCAGATAACGCATCCACACCGAGACCAGCAGGATGTCCATTTGCCGGCCGGCGTCGTTGACATAAAACTCGCGCTGAACGTCGTAGCCGGCGGCAGCCAGGATCGCGGCCAGGCTGGCGCCATAGGCGGCGCCACGGCCGTGACCGACATGCAAGGGGCCGGTCGGATTCGCGGAGACGAACTCGACCTGGATGCTCGCGCCCTGCCCGGCGTTGCTGTTGCCGTAGCGCGTGCCGGCTTCCAGCACGCGGCTCACGACCTGCTGTTTGTAACGCTGGGTCAGAAACAGATTGATGAAGCCGGCGCCGGCAATTTCCGCTTTTTCAAGATCGGGCGATGCCGGCAAGGCATCGAGAATTTTTTGTGCGATTGCGCGCGGATTGCCGCGCAGTTCTTTGGCCAGTTGCATCGCGATATTGCAGGCGAAGTCGCCGTGCTGTGCCTGTTTGGGGCGATCGAGAAGGATGCGGGCTGTGGTACCGGCGGGCACAACCTGTTCAAGCGCGCGCTGGATAAGTCCGGCGAGCAGGGTTCTGGCGTCGGCGGAAACGGTGGTCATTTCTGGATGGGGTGTCTGCCCGTGACGTGCCGGAATCAGGCTTTCAGCGGTGCAAATCTGTGTGCAGGAAAGGTGCCGATTTTAACACGGCGGATGCGCTGTTTTCCCTCAGAAATCAAGCGGATCAACATCCAGTGACCAGCGCGCCGGCGTGCTCTCGCCTTCGGCCAGCAATGGACGCCAAGCGTTGAGAAAGGATCGCAGCGCGCCGCGCGAAGGTGTTTGCACCAGCAACTGGGCACGTTCGCGGCCGGCGCGGCGCATCATGTTCGCCGGTACCGGATCAAAGACGGCGACACCGCTGTCCAGACCTTCGGCCGAACGGGCAGCCTGTTCCAGAAAACCCAAGGCGGTTTTGAGATCGCGGGCTTCCGCGCGCAGCAGTGCCTGATGCACATAAGGCGGAAATCCAGCCTGCTGCCGCTCAGTCAGCTGGCTGCGGGCGAAAGCATCGAAATTCTGGTCGCGCAGCGCGGCGTACAGAGGATGGTCGGGAAACTGGGTCTGTACCAGCACCATGCCTGGCAGATTGCCGCGGCCGGCGCGGCCTGCGACCTGGGTGAGCAGTGCGTAAAGGCGTTCCGAGGCGCGGAAGTCATTGCTGTAGAGCATGCTGTCGGCATTGATCACACCGACCAGATTCAGGTGCGGAAAATCATGGCCCTTGGCGAGGATCTGCGTGCCAACCAGAATGTCGACATCGCGTTCGCGGATGCGCTCACGCATTGCCGGCCAGGCATCTTTGGGCCGCGTGGTATCGCGGTCGATGCGCAGGATTCGCGCCTTCGGGAAATGGCGGATCAGTGCCTCCTCCACGCGCTGAGTGCCCTGACCCACCGGTGCGAGATCGGCATCACCGCAATCCGGGCAGGCGGTCGGCACGGCACTGTCATGCCCGCAATGGTGACAGCGCAGCCGGCGGTCGCGAAGATGCAGCACCAACTTTGCCGAGCAGCGTTCGCAATCCGACATCCAGCCGCAGCTGCCGCACATCAACACCGGTGCATAGCCGCGGCGGTTGATGAACACCATGCTCTGTTCGTGTCGGGCGATGCGTTCTCTAATGGCGCTGATCAGCGCGGGTGAAAGGCCGTCTTCGGCTTTCTGCTGACGCAGGTCGACGCAGTGAATCGCCGGCAATGCGGCCTGGATGCGGTTTTTCAGCGGCAGCAGCTGATAACGGCCATCGAGCGCGTTGCGGTAGGTTTCCAGTGCCGGCGTAGCCGAGCCCAGCACGATCGGCACATTGGCCTGACTGGCACGCACCACGGCGAGGTCACGCGCCGAATAACGAAAACCCTCGCCCTGCTTGAACGAGCTGTCGTGTTCCTCATCGACAATGATCAGTCCCAGATCGCGCAGTGGCGTGAATACCGACAGCCGGGTGCCGAGCACGATGCGCGCCTGGCCGCTGCGCGCCGCCTGCCAGCGTTCGGCACGTTCGCCGTCGGCGAGGCCGCTGTGAAGAGTGGAGACCATCACCTCCGGGAATCGCGCGATAACCAGCGATTCCAGCTGCGGGGTCAATGCGATTTCCGGCACCAGCAGCAGAACCTGCTGTCCGCGTGACAGTGCGATGGCCATCGCGTGTAAATAGACTTCGGTTTTACCGCTGCCGGTGATGCCCAGCAGCAGCAGGGACTGGTAACGACCCAGCGCTGCTGTAATCGCTTCGACGGCGCTGGCCTGATCCGGCGTCAGCTGCGGTGCAATGCCGGGCGGCGGGGCGACAGCTACTTCGCTTGGAGGAGCGTCAGTGGCTGTTACCCAACCCTCGGCGATGAAGACTTTCAGCGCCTGGCCGGTTGCAGTGCCGGCAGCAGTAATCGCCGTGTGCGGCAGCACCGCTTGTTCGCGCAACAGGCCCAGTAGTCTGCGCTGTGCCCGGGCACGTGGCGGCAGTGCGTCTTCACTGAGTGCCTTGCCTTCTTCGGTCAATGTCCACGCGCCGGGAGATTTGCTGCGTGTACTGATGCGACGCAAGGCGGCCGGCAGTGTTGCCATGACCACGGCACCCAGCGGATGCACGTAGTAATCCGCAGCGAATTCCAGCAGTTTGAGATCGGCTTGCTGCAGCAACGCTTCGCGGTCGAGTACCGACAGAGCGTGGCGCAGTTTGTTTTCCGGCACATCGCTGGTTTCGGGCTTCGCGATGATCAGTCCGATCAGACGCTGGCGTCCGAAGGGCACCAGCACCCGCGCGCCAATCACTGCTGCCGCATCTTCGCAGCGGTAATCGAACAAACGGGGCACCGGCACATCCAGTGCGACTCGGATCAGGCGGTTCACGGCTTCGGGAAAGTTAGCGTGCGAAGTTCGCAGCAATTCTTGGAATGCAGGGCAAATCGTTTACCCACAAGGGTTTTTGTTGTTCCTGACCTGTGGATAACACTGTTGATCATTTGTACGGTTGGCGACTAAAACGGCAAGAAAGGTGATCCCGCAACCTTAGCGGATTCGGAAGCCACAATAAAATATCAATAAAAACAGATACTTATGAATTCACTGCAGGAACGATGCTGTTCCGGGGTGACGGTACTGCCGTAACCCCTTGCTGTGTATAAGCTTTTTTCAGCTGCGC
>JBIIZE010000098.1:0-7071 GCA_044346435.1 Burkholderiales bacterium | reverse complement strand
CAGGCGAAGTGCAGATGAGTTTCACCACGCTGCTCAGCGCGCGGCCGCATATGTCTTCCGGAAAAATCCGCATTCTCGGCATCACTGCGGGCAAACGCTCGCCGGCGATCCCCGACATTCCGACCATTGCCGAAGCCGGCGTACCGGGATTTGAGGCCAATCAGTGGTACGGCGTCGTGACTTCCGGCAAGGTGCCGATGCCCGTCGTTAACAGGCTGTCCGCGATGCTGAAGGACGCGGTGAATTCGCCGGATGTGGTGGAGCGGCTGGCGGCCGATGGTTCAACACCGCTGACCAGCACGCCGGCGCAGTTCAAGGCGCACATCAGCTCCGAAATCATCAAGTGGCGAAAACTGGTCAAGGATGCCGGGTTGCAGATGCACTGACCGGCAGGGCGGCTGTCCCAGTCAGGGTTGGCTGACTGCGAATTTCACCAGCAGGATCAGGATGCCGATCACGATCACCGTCATGATCAGCGCGCCGACGATCACCTGACGCATGCTCAGCGTGGCACCTTCGCGTTCCCAGGGGCCCTTTTTGCCGATCATCATCAGCCCCCAGAACATGGTGGCCATGACCTGAGACCAGCCGGCCTTTTTGCCGGCAGTCTCCGTCTCGGGCGGCGTATCGGGTTTCACGGCTGGCGCAGATGCGCCGTGGCTTCTTCTTCGGCGCGCTGCTTGATTTCATAAGCCATCGGATTTTTCATTTCCTCAAGAATGTGGCCGACCAGTCCGATGGCGCGTGCCAGCACGCCGATGCCGCGGACAATTTTCCACGGCAGTTGCAGTTCGCTGGCGATGGCGCCGATGGCGCCGGTGGCGTTGACCGGCAGCGATTTGCCGTAAACCTTTTCGGCCTGAGCGCCGACCTTCTGCATCAGCTTGACGTAGGGGCCGTCATAACCCTGTTCGGCGGCAATTGCGAACAGCCGCGGCGCGCGCGGGTCCACCGGTTTGTGCAGGGTGTGGCCAATGCCCGGAACAATCTGCTTGCGGGCATGGAAACGTTCGACGATTTCAACGGCCAGCCGGTCGAGGTCGGCATCCGCCTTCGGATCGGGCAGGGCTTCCTGCAGCATGCGCGCCGCGGTTTCCATGCTGCCGACAAAAACGCTGCCCAGCCCGCAAAGGCCGGCAGCGACCGCCGCCTGCATCGCTTCCGGTGCGCCGGTATAGGTCATTCGCGCGGCAATGGAGCTTGGGGTCAGGCCGTGTTCCACCAGAGTTACGGCAATGGCGTTGAACATTACCGATTCCCGCGGCGTCGGCAGGCGGTCGGTGATTTCGAGAAAGGCCATGTCGCCCAGCGACAGTTTGCCGAGGATTTCGGTGCACAGATCGTGACCCTTGACGGTGATGCGGTCGACGGCGCTCCAGGCGATGTCGGTACGGATGGATTTGCGTTTTGCCATGATGGTGGTCCGGGGTTGATATGGATCAATCGAGCTTAGCACTGGTGCCGCTGTGTTGCATTTTCGGGGGAAGGGGAAGCCGTTTCACCTTAAAATGGCGATTCCTGAGGAGATGTCGGAGTCCATCATGCAAATGTCAGCCAAAAAACAAAATCCTGCGTTCGCGGGCAGTTCCACGCAGCAACTCTGCGCTTTCCTGTCTTCGATCCGTTATGAAGACTTGCCTGAGCCGGTAGTCGCGCGCACGGAAGAACTGTTTCTTGACTGGTTCGCTTCGGCGCTGGCCGGCAAGGGCGCGCGGCCGGTGTCGGTGATTGACGGCTTTGCCGCCGCGATGGGGCCGAAGGACGGATCCGCGGAGAACCTGCTGACCCGCAAACGCACATCGCCTCTGTTTGCGGCGCAGGTCAACGGGGCCGCTTCGCATTTTGTTGAACAGGATGATCTGCACAACAGCTCAGTGCTGCATCCGGGCACGGTGGTGTTTCCGGCGGTGCTGGCTGCGGCGCAGGATGTTGGCGCCACCGGCAAGGAACTGATTGCTGCTTCGGTAGCCGGCTATGAATGCGGTGTTCGCGTCGGCGAGTTTCTCGGCCGTTCGCATTACAGGATTTTTCACACGACAGGTACCGCAGGCAAACTGGCTGCCGCTGCCGGCGTGGCGCATATCCTGAAGCTGGATGCGGAGAAGATGCAGCATGCGCTGGGTTCTGCGGGAACAATGGCCGCAGGTCTGTGGGAATTCCTGCGCGATGCTGCGGATTCAAAGCAACTGCACACCGCGAAAGCTGCGGCCGACGGATTGATGGCGGCCTATATCGCCCGCGACGGTTTCACCGGTGCGCGGGAAATTTTTGAAGGCAAGCAGGGCATGGCGGCGGGTATGTCCAGCGATTCGGATGCGCGCTGGCTGACCGACGGCCTGGGCACGCGCTGGGCCACGGCAGAGACCTCGTTCAAATTTCATGCATCCTGTCGCCACACCCATCCTGCGGCCGATGCGCTGCAGACGCTGATGAAGCAGAATCAATTGAAGGCCGATGACATCGTCAAGGTCACGGCGCATGTGCATCAGGGCGCGATTGACGTGCTCGGGCCGGTGACCGATCCGCAGACCATTCACCAGTCGAAGTTCTCGATGGGCTTTGTGCTGGCGATGATTGCCACACTGGGTCGTGCCGCACTCGCGGATTTTACGGAAAAATCATTAAAAAACAATGAATTACGAAGCTTCCATGACCGTGTGACGATGGTGCTCGATCCGGAAGTCGATGGTGCCTATCCGCGGCGCTGGCTGGGGCGGGTCTCCGTGCAGACGCGCGACGGCCGTACGCTGGAGTGCCGCGTCGATACGCCCAAGGGCGATCCCGACAACACGCTGTCGCGCCAGGAACTCGAAGACAAGGCGCAACGGCTGGTCAGTTTTTCGGGTGCTGCGACCCCGGAGGAAGTCCGGCAGTGCATCCAGCGCATCTGGCATCTGCGCAACGAAACCGGCGTACGCGATTTCCTGGCGGGTCGGTAGAACGCCATGGCGTTGACGCTGCCCATGCGCCGGATGCTGCCGATCATTGCTGCAGTGGTCGTAGCGGCCATTGTGCTGCTGGTGATGCTGCGGCCGAAGGCGGTTGCGGTCGACATCGTGACTCTTGCCGCCACGGATGTGCAGACCAGTGTGGTCGCCAGCGGTCGCGTGCTGCCGCCGGCCAAAGTCGAAATCGGCGCCACCATCACCGCCAGGGTTGAAAAGGTGCTGGTGCGCGAGGGCGCGCGCATCGAGACGGATCAGGTGTTGGTGGAGCTGGAGCGCAGTGAGTTGGCCGCCGCCGCTGCGCAGGCGCGTGCCGCACTGACGCGTGCGCAGGCCCGGGTCAAATCCGTGCAGACCCTGGCGCTGCCGACCGCGCAGGCCGGACTGAAGCAGGCCGAAGCGAATCTGTTACAAGCCGAGCGTGATGACAAGCGCAACCGCGACCTGGTTGCCAAAGGTTTTATCAGCCAGGCGCGTGTTGAAGAGACAGAGCGTCAACTGGATGTCGCACGCAGCCAGCTCGCCAGCGCCAAGGCGCAGGCCGGTGCGCAAGGTGCCAGCGGCGCCGAAGCCCAGCAGGCGCAGAGCCAGCTGGCGGAAGCGGTTGCCGCGCTGGAGGCGGCGCAAGCCAAACTCGCGCAGACGCGCATTCGCGCGCCGGGTAATGGTGTGGTGCTGGAGCGTCTGGTTGAGCCCGGTGACATCGCGCAGCCCGGCCGGCGCATGATGAGCCTCGCGCTGGACGGTCCGGTGCGTTTGATCGTGCAGGTTGATGAAAAAAATCTGCCTTTGATCACCAAGGGTGCGATGGCGATGGCGGCAGCCGATGCTTTCCCCGCAGAACGTTTTGAGGCCGTGGTCAATTACATCTCGCCCGGTATTGATGCCAGCCGCGGCTCGGTTGAACTGCGACTGGATGTGGCGAAGCCGCCGGCGTTGCTCAAATCCGACATGACAATTTCGATGGATCTGCAGGGCCCCTTGCTGAAGCAGGCCCTGATGCTGCCGGCCGACGCCGTGCGCCAGTTGCAGACGGAGTCGCCCTGGGTGCTGGTGGACCGGGAGGGCACGGCAGTCAAGGTTGCGGTGAAAGTCGGATTGCAGACCCAGGGTCGGGTGGTGATTGCAGAAGGCCTCACGGCCGGTGATCGTGTGATCCTCAACCGTGAAGTGGAAGCCGGCAGCCGGGTCCGCGACCGGCGATGAACGCTTTTGGGTTTGAGCTGACGGTCGCCCTGCGTTTCCTGCGCGAAGGGCGCATGCAGACCGCATTGATCATCGGTGGTGCCGCCATTGGCGTTGCGGTGATTTTTTTCATCACGGGTGATCTGATCAAGCGCGTTACCGGGGCGCAGGCGCATATCGTCATCAAGCCGCCGGAAGAAACCGTAGCGCCGCTGGTGGCCGGTGACGCTGACGGTTCAAGACTATCTTCGATTCAGGCGCGGCCTCAGCGACTGACCACCATCGACGGCTGGCCGGCACTGGCGCGCGCAACGGAAGCCACGGAAGGTGTGATTGCCGTGGCGCCGGTAGCGACAGGATCGGCGCTGGGGATCAAAGGCGAGGCTTCACGTTCTGTGGTGATTGTCGGCACCGAGCTGGAGCGTTATCTGCGTGTGGTCAAACTGGATGACAAGGTCAAGTCGGGTGTTCTGGTGATCGAGCCCGGTGATGCGCTGATCGGCATTGAGCTGGCCAAAGACCTCGGTGCGGTACTCGGCGACCGCTTCCGCGTGCAGACCGCGCAGGGCGGCAGCGAAGTGTTCCGCATCCGCGCCTTGCTCGATCTCGGTTCACGCGAACTGAACCGGCGTTATGTGTATACGGATCTGCGCGCGGCGCAGAGCCTGCTGGGCATCCCCGGCCGCATTACCAATCTGGATGTGGCCGTGCGCGACATCATGAAAGCCGAAATCATTGCTGCGCAACTGCGTGCACAGTCGGGTCAGTTGATCGAAAGCTGGATTCAGACCAATAACCAGATTTTTGCCGCGATCAAGAACCAGGACATCATGACGCTGCTGATCCGGTTTTTCATCACTGTGGTGGTTTCGCTGGGCATCGCCAGCGTGCTGGTGGTGTCGGTGGTGCAGAAGCGCAAGGAGATCGGCATCCTGCGCGCGATCGGCGCCACGCGCCGGCAGATGCTCAGCGTGTTCCTGCTCCAGGGCGTGATCGTCGGCGTCGGCGGGGCATTGCTGGGGTCGGTGCTGGGCATGATGCTGGTTTCACTGTTCAGTCGCATCCTGCGCAATGCCGAGGGGCAGGCGCTGTTCTCGCTGTCTTTTGATTTCAAGCTGATCGGCTTTGTTGTCGCGGGCGCCGCCGTACTCGGGCTGATGGCTGCGGTGCTGCCGGCGCGCAATGCAGCACGGCTCGATCCGGCACAGGCGATCCGGGGCTGATATGCGTGCAAATGCGACGGCACCGCTGGTCGAGATCAGCGGATTGCACAAGACCTACAACGAGGGTCTGCCCAATGCCGAAGAGGTGCTGCATGGCATTGATCTGGTGATCCAGCCGGGTGAATTCACCGCACTGATCGGTCCTTCGGGTTCGGGTAAAAGCACCTTGCTCAACATCCTCGGCCTTCTTGAAAGTGCTTCAGGCGGCAGTTATCACCTTGGCGGGCGCGATGTCACGGCGTTTGATGATGATGAACGTACGCTGGCGCGGCACGAGGTGCTGGGTTTCATTTTCCAGTTTCACCATCTGCTGCCCGCGTTCAGCGCAGTGGAGAACATCATGCTGCCGGGCTTGATGGGGCGGAGCCGCGGCGTGAAGCAGGGCGATCTGCGTGAACGCGCGATGGAACTGCTGGACGCGGTCGGCCTTCACGATGCCTGCGACAAAAAGCCCACGGAACTTTCGGGCGGCATGCAGCAGCGCGTGGCCATTGCCCGGGCGCTGGTGCGCGGCCCGCAGCTGGTGCTGGCCGATGAGCCGACCGGCAATCTGGATACGCACAGCAGCGACAGTATTTTTGCGCTGCTGCGCAAGTTCAACCGCGAGCGGGGCACCGGGCTGCTGATCGTGACCCATGATCCGCGTCTGGCAGCGCGCTGTGACCGCATCGTTGAACTGGTGGACGGGCATATCGCATCTGACAAGCCGAATACCCCCGCAGTGGTCTGAGTCGTTCCCGTCAGCTCAAGGTTTGCTGCGGCCGCACTGCCAGCAATCGGTGAACTGGCCTTCGCAGAGTTCTCCGCAGCCTGGACATTGCCAGCGTTCGCCGGCGGCTGCCGAGGCCACTCTGCCGTCGAGGAAATCCCTCAGTAAACGATCCGCTTCATCCAGGTTATGGTCATCCGTCACCCATACGGCGCAGGCATCGACCGGCAGTTCGCCGAATCCGCCGGCCAGCCATTCACCACGCACCACTGCTGCAATGCCGCATGACTGCAGCAGACCGCAGATCAGGTGGGCTTCCGCAGCGTGACGCGCGTTATGGATGCGTTTCATCGTGTTCTGAAGGCTAGGTGATGCCTCGTTTCGGTGCAAGCCGGCTTTCCGGGGGTAGGAGCACTGCGGTCGGGCTGGTAACATCGGGCGCTTGTACAACGCTGGGGGAAAAGGAAATGGCGGTATTGCGCTTGCTGAGCGCCGGTGCGGCTCAGGCGGTCTGTGAAGAAGTCATCGCTGCATTCGAGCGTGATACGGGACATCGTGTCGAGGCGGCATACGGTGCGGTCGGTGCAATGAAGGCCCGCATGGTCGGCGGCGAAGCCGTTGATGCGATCATCCTCAGTGCCCAACTGATCCAGGATCTGGTTTCCGCCGGCATGGTGGCCATATCGTCTGTCAAGGACATCGGTAAAGTCGGTACCGGCGTTGCAGTGCGTGCCGGCACGCCGTTGCCGGAAGTGCGTACGCGCGAAGCGCTGCGGGCCAATATCCTTGCCGCTTCCGTCATCGTCTGCCCGGACCCGGCGACGGCGACCGCGGGCAAGATCGTGATGAAGCTGATGGAGCGCCTCGGCGTGGCTTCGCAGGTTGAGGATCGCATGCAGTTTTTCCCCAATGGCAATGCCGCGATGAACTGGCTGACCGCGAGCAACGGCAATTTTGAGCTGGGCATTACCCAGAACACCGAAATCCTGCCGATCAAGGGCGTGACTTT
>JBIIZE010000097.1:0-7080 GCA_044346435.1 Burkholderiales bacterium | reverse complement strand
GTTCGGATCATCAAAGACGTCGGTGTAGCAAAGCTTTTCGTCGGGCACGAGTTCCAGATACTTGCCGCCGAAGGAATGGCTGTTGCCGGTGGTGAAGTTGGTGAACGACATTTTGAACGTGCCGCCGACCTTGACCTCCATCTGATGCACCGTGCAGGTGAAGCCGTAGGGCGGGATCCATTTGGCGATGGCTTCGGCAGTGATGAAGGCGCGGTAGACCTTCCCGGGTTGGGTGCGCAGTACGCGGTGCAGTCGGACAGTGCCTGTGGGCATGATCGTTCTTTCGAATTATTGTTGGGCGGGCAGGTGAAGAGCATATCAGCCGGCGCCAAAGTCTTGTGCTTGCCGACGATTGGAGTATGGATAAAATATCAATAAAATCAAATATATACAACAAACATGCCTTTGGTGCATGGCAGCAAATATGCAGGCGCTGGCGACGCAATCTGCGTAGAATGCGCCCCTTCGTTTGCTTTCGTTGCCATTCCTGCAGAACCCCATGATCCGTTTTTCCCAAATCACGCTGCGCCGCGGCGTCAAAGTCCTTCTTGAAAACGCCGATGTCGCGCTGAACCCCGGCGACAAGATCGGCCTGATCGGCGCCAACGGCACCGGCAAATCCAGCGTGTTCGCGATGCTGCGCGGCGAGCTGCATGCCGATCAGGGTGAAGTCGATTTCCCGCAGCGCTGGCGCGTCGCGCATGTCGCGCAGGAAACGCCGCCGCTGGAACGCTCGGCGATTGATTACGCGATTGATGGCGACACCACGCTGCGCAAACTCGAAGCCGATCTTGCCGAAGCCGAAGCGGCTGATGACGGCGAACGTATCGGTTCGATCTACGCTGATCTGACTGATGCCGATGCATGGACCGTGCGTTCGCGCGCGGAACGCCTGCTGCACGGCCTCGGCTTCAGCCACGACCAGATGGAGAACTCGGTTTCCAGTTTCTCCGGCGGCTGGCGCATGCGGCTCAACCTTGCGCAGGCGCTGATGTGCCCGTCCGACCTGCTGCTGCTCGACGAACCGACCAATCACCTGGACCTCGATGCGATCCTCTGGGTGGAAGAGTGGCTGAAGAAATATCAGGGCACGCTGGTCATCGTCTCGCATGACCGCGATTTCCTCGACGGCGTGGTCAATGTCATCGTCCACATCGACAACCAGAAACTCAAGCGTTACGCCGGGCATTACTCCGACTTCGAACGCCAGCGCGCCGCCGCCGTGGTGCTGGCCGCCGGCATGATCGAGAAACAGCAGCGCGAACGCGCCCACCTCGAATCCTTCATCAACCGCTTCAAGGCGCAGGCGAGCAAGGCCCGCCAGGCGCAGAGCCGCATGAAAATGCTGGCGAAAATGGAAGACCTGGCGCCGCTGCACGTCTCGGCGCCGTTCCAGTTCGAATTCCGCGAGCCGCTGCGTGCACCCGATCCGCTGCTGGTGATGGACAATGTGTCCGCCGGTTACAAACTCGAAGACGGCACGGAAAAGAAAGTGCTGAGCGGCATCAAGTTCTCGCTGCAGAGCGGTCAGCGCTACGGCCTGCTCGGCATCAACGGTGCCGGCAAATCAACGCTGATCAAAACCATCGCCGGCGAACTCGCGCCGCTGTCGGGCACCGCCAACTTCAACAAGGGTCTGGCGATCGGTTATTTCGCCCAGCACCAGGTCGAGATGCTGCGCAATGATGAATCACCGTTGTGGAACCTCGCCAAAATCGCGCCGCGCGTGCGCGAGCAGGAACTGCGTGGCTTTTTGGGTGGCTTCAACTTCCCCGGTGAAATGGCGCTGAACCCGATCACCCACTTCTCCGGCGGCGAGAAAGCACGCCTCGCGCTGGCGATGATCGTCTGGCAGCGGCCCAATCTGTTGCTGCTCGACGAGCCGACCAATCACCTGGATCTCGAAACCCGCGAAGCGTTGACCGTGGCGCTGGCCCAGTTCGAAGGCACGCTGGTGCTGGTGTCGCATGACCGCCATCTGCTGCGCGCGACCACCGATGAATTCCTGATTGTCTCGGAAGGGCAGTTGCAGCCCTTTGACGGCGACATGGATGACTACCGCGACTGGCTGTTCAAGACCAAACTCGCGGCGGAGCGGGAAGCCGCGGCTACCGCTTAGTTCCGGCTTTGCGGTAAGCGATCAGTGCGGCCACCGACAGGCCGAACAGCAGCGGATAAAACAGCAGCAGGTCGACGCGGATATTGCATTCACCCGAACACAGCACGCGCAGTTTCATTGCCAGTTCGTAGGGGAAGTAGGCCAGCCAGCCGAGTGCGGTCAGCAGGATCACGCCGCGCCGGCGCCGGAAAAACATCACGCCAAAGGCAATCGCCGGGATCAGTGCCAGCCAGGGCCAGACGATGAACAGGCCGAGCAGTTTTCCGGGGTCCATGTGGCCTCGTTATTTCCGGCAGATCAAGATGCGTCGCTCATCCGGGAGTGCCTGTCCCGGTAATTCGCGTAGCAGAAGTCACATACCACCGCGAAGTCATTGAATTTCCGGAAGGCTTCAGTCAATTCGCCTTCGCGCGTGAAAAATGCCTCGCATTGGTCGCACCAGGCCTGCAGATCGTCGGGGTCCGAATTGTTTTCGACAAAACCGACCACTTCGTTGCCGGCATTGATCATGTGGCGGCAGACAACCGCCGGTGTCCGGCTGCCGTGGGTGTCGCATTTGACTTTGGTAGTTTGATCAACTGGCATGGTTGTGGCGTTGGGTTGTTCGGCGGCTCAGTGCGCCAGAACTCATTTCACCTCGACGAGCGGCGGGTCAGTCCAAGTCCCGTCGATCAGCGGCTGCTTCGGCCCGTACATCCGGCTCACCATGAAGAACGGTCCCCTTGGCGTCGGCAGCCAATTTGATTCCTTGTCCGGCCCGGGGCTGTCGCTTTGCAGATAGATCGCGAGCGACCCGTCCTTGTCTGTCTTGAGTCCTGGCGTCCGATCACCGATCGAGTAGCGCTTGATGGGGTTTTCGACAAGCAGCCGCTGGGGCAGGTTGTACATGGTGATCGACCAGAACAAATTCACCGGCGGCAACTGGCCCGCCGGGTAGCGCAGCACCCATTTCTTCGTGCCGTCCAGCGGCTTACCATCCGGCGTGGTCTGGTACGCTCCGTAGACCGCCTCGGTCTTGGTGTTGCCGTAGATTCCGACCATCGCGCCGAGGTTCCGCGCCATGATGTAGTTAGTGCCGAGTTCCTGGCGTGTGCCGAACAACTCCTTGGAACTCGTTACGGCGAGCGCCTTCTCCTTCAACTCCTTCTCGGCATCCGCGGCGCCTTGCTCGAGCGCGGCCCGGATCTTCGGGTCGAGCTTATCGGGATCGAACAGCCTGCCTGGCCCGATTCCGATCTTGGCGAAGCGGGCCATCGTTGCGTTCTCCGACGCGACGGTCGGCATAAACGGAAGCAGTGCGTTCAAATACGAAATGAACCCGATGCCGGCCATCTTCTTGTCGTCGAGAGCAGGCCAGGCGACGGGAGGCACAGCCTTCGGTGCGGGCTTGCCGACAAACTGCGACAGCGGCACGAGCTTGTACTGGGCCTGCACTGCCTGCATCGCCGGAATGTCCTTCTCATCGAGGATCTGCGTGCGTGTGAGAGTGCCGATGAAAGAGGTCTCGGAGCGAAACACTTTGGTGATGTTCTTCGGCACTTCGCCCTTCCAGCCCGGCCCGGCGAATAGGTAGTTCCCCGCCTGGCGACCTGTGGCGCGCACGCCGGTGTAGGCGAAGTTGTGCGTGTACAGGTCGAACCACTGATTCACGTAGTAGCGGGGTTCCGGCACCGCCGGCAACGAAAGCACCATCGGCTCCGCGCGCAGATCCAGCCACGCCCACGAATAGGGGGTGTCGTTGTTCGGCGTGACAATGTCCGTGTCAGCGGGCGTGTTCATCCGCGCGTAGTGCCGGAAACGGTTGAAGCCGCCGACGTAGCCGGGGAAATCTTTGTTGACCGCCTGGTTGTACATCGTCTTGTAGCCTTCGAGCGGCGCGTAGGCGTAGAGCCATGCCGCCTTGGCAATGTCGCGCGCCTCCTTCGGAGTCAGCGCCGCACCCTGCGCCATGGCGATGGTCGGCGCTAGGAGGGTCACGGCGAAGAAGGCGAGAAAGGATCGAACTGTTGACCACATTTTGCAATTCCTCCGAGAGTTCGTTGGTTGGCAGCTAACGTTTGCGTTGAGCGGTCGCGCCGCTTTTGGCGCGTCCGCTCTCGAACGCGCGGTTAGAGTGCATCTTTTTGCAACCGCTTATCAAGGCGCCAACCTAGTAAACCACCTGCTGGAACGAAAATAATCAAGTTCCAAAGGGGCATGATTAGCAACCCTAACGCTGCAGTAGATCCTTCCGGGGAAATAAAGACTGAATAAAACGTGCCCGTATCCATGATTATCGGGAGAACGAGCGCACCCGCTGAAGCGTGAGGAAGACGAAACTGAAATAGCAGAACTCCCGCAACAATATATGGAGAGAGAGACCAAAGCCAAAAGCCAACATGGAATGAAGTGGCCTCTACCGTTGACGTATAAGTGTGCAGTAATAGTCCGAATGCCAGAAAACTGAACGCCAAAATGCGAACTTTACTCATGGGCTCTAACTTTAATTTGGGGAGACAGTTTTGCCGTATAACCTGGCGACCTGTCTCCCTAACTTGGGACTGAATTTTTCGGGAAAAGTCTTTTGTAACAAGCGTTTGGTCATGGTGTTGTAAGCCTGCATACAGTACTAAATTTCCGGCAAAAGCGGCACGACGTTTCTGCGAAGCATATCAGCAGAAACAAAAACGCCGCCGGAGCAGAATGCTCCGGCGGCGTGTTTCAAAAATAATAATAAAAACAAATATTTATGTATTGCCCTCGGCTTACTTCGCCCCGGCCTTCACCAGAATCTCCACCATCGCCTTGTATCCGCGTCCCTGTGCCAGCTTGAGCGGGGTGTTGCCATTGCGGTCGGCGAGTTGCAGGTTGGCGCCGGCGCTGACCAGTGCGCGCAGGGTTTCGGTGTGGCGTGCACCGCCGTCGCCGAGCACGATGGATTCGATCAGCGCGGTCCAGTGCAGGTTGTTGACGTGGTCGAGCGGCGCGCCGGCGGCGATCAGTTGTTTGACCACGCCGGTGTGACCGAGGTGAGCGGCGGCGATCAGCGCGGTGCCGTCGTAACGGCTGGTGGTGAGTTTGGCGCTGGCGCCGGCGGCGAGCAGGGCGCGCAAGGCGTCTTCATTGTTGGCAACCGATGCGATGGTGACAGCGTCGTAACGGTCTTTTTCCAGCAGGCCGAGGTTGGCGCCGGCTTTTGCGAGCACGCGGATTGCATCGACCTTGCCGGCATGAGTGGCGACATGCAGCGGCGTGCGGCCATAGGGATCGCGGGCATTGAGGTCGGACTTCGCGGCGATCAGGCGTTCGATTTCGGTGATATCGCCTTTGTGGGCGGCGGCATGCAGGCCGCTGTAGCGGGCGACTTCGGATGCGGTAGGCGGCACCTGGGCCGACGCCATGGCCGGCGCCAGCAGCGCGATTCCGCACACGGCGGCCCGCAGGACCTGTGTCAAAGAAAACTGCTGTGGGTTCCGGTTCATGGCGTGGCTCCTGATGGATTGAAGATTACTTCAGCTGGTCCTTGACCTGTTCCAGCGCGGCGACAGCGCATTGTTCGTCGAGATGGCCGCCGGGCGCACCGCCGATGCCGACGGCACCGATGACGTCATTGCCCACACGCACCGGGACACCGCCGCCGAGCAGCAGGAAGCCGGGGATGTTGACGAGGTTGGCGGCAGCGGGATTTTTCTGCGCGCCTTCCATCATCGCCAGCGTGTTGTTGCGGGCGGAGGCGGAGGTGAAGGCTTTTTGCTGGCTGGCGGCGAGGGTGTGCGGGCCGGCGTTGTCGGCGCGTTGCACGGCGCGAACGGTACCTGCGCGGTCAACAACAGTGGCGGTCACGGCGTAACCCTTGGCGCTGCAGGATGCGACGCTGGCGGCGGCGATCTGGTTGGCGAGTTCGAGTGAGATGTTCTTTTCAGTGCGCACGGACTGGGCGTTGGCAAGGGATGCGGTAACGAGCAGGGCGGCGACGGACAGTTGGGCGATGGTGCGCATGGGATTCTCCTGTTGAGCGTTGCGGTTGGCTGTTGCAACCGTGTATGCACTGTAGGAAAACGCTGCGCGCGCGGGTATCCGCAGGGCTACGCCCGGGGCTCCGTACTAATACGGAGTGGCGATCAGGCGGGATTTAGTGGCGGTTAAAAGTTATTAATAAACAATAACTTATGAAACACTCACCCGAGGCGGGCGAGTCGCCGGTAACCGTGTTGTCAGGCGTCGTCTTCGACCAAAGCTGCGTAGCGCCGGATCAACTGCGCGAGTGACTCCGCATCGAGCTTCGCAAACAGATTGGCGCGATGGGTTTCGACCGTGCGCGGTGAGACGTCCAGTGCGCGGCCGATTTCCTTGTTGGTGAGGCCGGCGACGATCAGGCCCAGTACTTCGCGTTCACGCTCGGAGAGTTGCGCGTAACGTTCACGCGCATCGCGGTCCTCGCGGTTGCGTGCGCGCGATTTGACGTGCTGCTGTACGGCGGATTGCAGCGCATCGAGCAGCGCCTGGTCATCAACGGGTTTTTCGAGGAATTCGGCGGCGCCGGATTTGAAGGCGCGGCGGCACATGTCGACGGTGCCGTGGCCGGTGAGCATGATCACCGGTTGGTCAACGCCTTCCGCGATCAACTGGTCAAGCACGGTGAGGCCGCTGATGCCGGGCATGCGCACATCGAGCACGATGGCGCCGATGCCGGCGCGATCAAACTGTTTGGTGAAATCCTGCGGACTGGCCCAGGGCTGTACGCGCAGGCCGACGGTGCTGATCAGCAGCGCGAGGCTGTCGCGCACCGCGGCATCATCGTCGATCAGGTGGATGACCGGGGACAGCGAATCGCTCATGGGTTTTCCGCCAGTGGCAGGCTCAGGCGGAACAGGGCGCCGCGTTGCGCGGCATGGGTTGCCGTGAGTGTGCCGCCCATATCGGCAGCCAGCGATTCGCACAGACTCAGGCCCAGGCCGAGTCCGCCGTCACGCGTGGTGAAG
>JBIIZE010000096.1:0-7119 GCA_044346435.1 Burkholderiales bacterium | reverse complement strand
TCGGCGGTTTTGCACTGGATCCTTTGCACGAAGCGCCGGGCCGTGATGATGATGAACTGCTGCAGTTTGATAACGTCCTGCTGACGCCGCATATTGCCGCGCAGCCGCGCTTCAATGCATTGAATGACATTGCCGACATGCTGACCGGATTAGAGGAACAAATAAAATGATCGCCACCCGACTGACGCTGTGCACCGCATTGATCGCCGGCAGCCTTGCCGCGCACGCAGCCGATACCTGGCCGTCGCGGCCAATCCGCATGATCGCCCCCTTCCCCGCCGGCAGTTCGGTGGATGCCGCGGCACGCGTGATTACGCCCCGCGTCGGCGAAGCCCTCGGACAGTCCATCGTCATCGATAACCGCGCCGGGGCCAGTGGCGCCATCGGCGCCGAGCTCGGTGCCCGTGCCGCACCTGATGGTTACACCATCTCCGGCGGTACCACCAGCACACACGCCCTGTCGAAAGCCCTGAATCCGCACCTCAGCTATGACCCGGAAAAAGATTTTGCGCCGATCACGCTGTTCGGCCACCTGCCTTACATCCTGGCCGTGCACCCGGCCGTGGCTGCAACCAACCTGCAGGAACTGATCAATCTCGCAAAATCAAAACCGGGACAGATCCGTTACACCACGGTGGGTAACGCCAGCATGGCTCGATTGGGCGGGGAATTATTGTCCAACCTTACGGGCGCGCAGCTCACGCCGATTTCCTACAAGAGTTCCGCGCAGTCCGTCCTCGACACCCTGGCCGGCCGCATCGAGCTGCAGTTCGGCACAATGGCCCCGGTGCTGCCGCATGTCCGCGCGGGCAAGCTGCGCGCGCTGGCAGTCACCAGCGGCACGCGCGCGCCGGCGCTGCCTGAAGTCCCCACCGTGCAGGAATCCGGAATCAAGAACTTTGAAGTGACGTTATGGCTGGCCGTTTTTGCACCGGCAAAAACACCGCGCCCGATTGTTGAGCGGCTGAACCGCGAGTTTGTGACCGCCATTGCAGTACCGCAGATACGCGAGGCACTGCTCACCCAGGGACTGCAGCCGGAAACCACCACACCGGCCGCATTCTCCCGTTACCTCTCCGCTGAAATCACCAAATGGCGGGATGTGGCGCGCAAGGCGAATCTGAAGCCGGAGTAAACGCTTCGCGCTTTTGGCCGGCCCGTCAAATGGAGTGCAGCAATTTGGCCGCGAGTCCGGTGCCGCTGAGGTAGGCGCCTTCAACCCGGCCGTCGGCACACCAGTCACCACAGGCGCCGATACGCCGGCCGGCATCCCAGAAGCTGCCAGCCTTCAGACCGCCGGACAGTGCGAAGCGCCAGCGGTGTGCGCGGGACTCAACGGCTTCCGCATCAAAACCTGCCGCAGCACGAAAAGCATCCATCAACAGCGGCGTTACTTTTTCCGGACTCATCTCCAGATGAGCGCGCGACCATTCCGCATTCGCGTGCACCACCCAGCGCCCTCCAGTAGACCGTCCCGGCCGGGAGGCATCGCGCATCACCCATCCAATGGTCTCATCCGCAACAAACGCCGAATCAAAGTCCAGCGGCAGCGGTGCGTCATAACGCAACATCGCTGCCCAGCACGGTGCATGCCCACCTTGTCTGACCTGCGCTGAAAGATCGGGTACAGCAACGCACAAAGGTGTCGCCTGCGCCGCCGGAATTGCCAGCACCACCGCATCGAATCCCGATTCTCCGCCCTCTTCCCAGGACAGGCGCCAGCCACTTTCGCCAGGGGTAACCGCGGTGATCTGACACTCAAATTCGACATCCAGATCAGCAGCCAGAGCATGACAGACCGCCGTCATTGCCGGCGTGGCCACGTAGCGCTGCCCGGGATGTGACAGCGGACGCGCCTCGCCTTGCTGCAGCTTGACGATGCGGCCGGCATAAAGCGCGACAAGTCCCTGGGCCAGCCACTGGTCCACCGCGGCACGGAACACGGGGTCGCGCACCGTGAAATACTGGGCGCCATGATCATAACTGCCATGATCGGTGCGACGGGTCGACATGCGACCGCCTGCACCGCGGCTTTTTTCAAATACCCGCACCGCATGTCCGGCATTACAAAGGACCCGCGCACACGCCAGTCCAGCGATGCCTGCACCCACCACAGCGATACGGGCCATCAGTCCGACTTCCCGTCATTCATCGCAGCACCCCGCTTGCCGTTGCCACGCGCCCCTTGTGCAAAGCCCGGATCCATTCCCATCAGACGCAGCGCCCAAGCCGACAGAAAACCCAGCACCAGGGGCCACCATTCATTCATCATCACGGCCAACCCTGCCGCCACCAGATAGGTCATTGCCAGCAACAGGGCACCAGGGTGACGGTTGTGCCACCAGGTAAACACCAGTGCTGCGGCCAGCAGCGCAAACACTACGGCAAAAACATAAATCACGATTTCCATTGCATTAACCGGACTAAAACTGTTGAAAGGGTGCGAGCGTAGCACCAATTTTTCGATGTCGTGAGCGCTCTATAATGCATGACCCATTTGACGCGGATCACCATGAAATCCGGAAACCCGAAACAGGCCCTGACCACATGCTGCGCCGCGCATACTTTGCATGACGGACTGTCGGATCTGACCTATGTGCTGCTGCCGCTGCTGGCGCAGACCTTTGGCCTGACACTGGCCCAGGTCGGCATGATCCGCGCCGCCCACCGCACGGCAATGGCTGCCTTCCAGATTCCCGCGGGCCTTGTTGCGGAACGTTTCGGCGAACGCAATCTGCTGGCCATTGGCACGGCATTGGCCGGCGCATCCTTTGTCGGACTGGGTTATGCCAACGGATTCTGGATGATTCTGGTCGCGCTGTTTTTTGCCGGTATGGGTTCCGCCGTTCAACACCCGCTGTGCTCGACCATCATTTCCAACGCCTATCCGGAAGCCGGCCGCCGTACGGCGCTGGGCACTTACAACCTGTTCGGGGATGTCGGCAAATTCGCATTCGGCGGATTGCTGAGCCTGCTGCTGATGGCGGGCCTGCCCTGGCAGGGGCCGGTCGTGGCCTACGGCATCATCGGACTGGTGATCGCCGGTCTTGCCTGTTTCTGGCTGACTGATGCTCGCCCTGCTCCAGCCCAAGTAGATGCGACAGCGACTGTCGTCAAAGGCTGGGGTATCCGCAATCGCCGCGGTTTCGTCGCGCTGTGCCTGATCGAAATCATTGATAGCAGCACACGGGTCGGCTTCCTGACGCTGATCGCCTTTCTGCTGATCGACAAAGGGCTGTCTACCGGCTGGGCCACGCTGGCCGTCCCGCTGATCCTCGTCGGCGGCATGGCCGGCAAGCTCGCCTGCGGCATGCTGGCTGAACGCGTGGGCATCATCCGCACCATCATCATCACCGAAGTGGTGACCGGCATCGGCATCTTCGCTGCGGTGGCACTGCCCGGTGTTGCAGCGGCTTTGCTGTTACCACTACTCGGGGTTGCCTTGCAGGGGACCTCCTCCGTGCTGTACGCCACTATCGGTGACCTGGTTGAACGTGAACGCCTGCCGCGCGCATTCGGCCTGTTTTATACGTTGGGATCACTATGCGGCATCGCCGCCCCGCTGGGTTACGGTCTCGTTGGCGATCATCTCAGTGTCAGTAATGCCATCGCGCTGATGGGCATTGCCATTTTCCTGACGCTGCCGCTTTGCGCCGTACTGCGCCCCAGCGTCAACGCAGATCCGATAAAAATCTGAAAATCACTGGAGGAGCATCACCATGGCCCGACAACGTATCACCTACGTACCGCTGGAAAAAATGACCCCGGAAATGCGTGCGGAGATGGAACGCTGCGCCGTAGAAGGCACGCCGCGCCCGGAAAGCACAGCGGTGCGCGCGCATGTGCCCGCCTGTTTCTGGTTCTTCGCCGATTCCTGGAACAACGTATTCCGCAACGGCATCCTCGATCACGCCATCAAGGAAGTGTGTAGGCTGTATGTATCGCGCTCGGTAGTTTGCGAATTCTGCGGCAACCAGCGCTCGATCAAAGGCCAGCAGGCCGGACTGCAGGAAGCCCAGGTCGATGATCTGATGAACTTTGAAAAGTCGACCAACTACAGCGAACGCCAGAAGGCCGCGCTCGCCTACGCCGAAGCCATTGTCTGGCGCACCGAAACCGATGACAGTTTCTGGGAACGCATGCACCGGCACTTCAGCGAACCGGAGCTGGTGGAACTCGGCTGCGCCATCGGTCTCACTTATGGCCAGCAAAGCTGGCTGCGCCTGCTCAACATCGATCATCACCAGGTCATGGCCGGTACCAACGCCTCGATGGCTCCGGGCTTTGAAACGGCAGAAGCTTTGGCCAAAACCAAGGCCGACCCCGAATACTGGGCACGAAAATCTGCAGCAAAATCCCGTGTCTAAGCAAAAGGATTTTCCGTAGAAAATTGTTATTAAGTTATTGTTTTTATTAATAATTAGTTATCGGTCATCCAAGCAAGGCGACCCCGTTGACCTTACTCAGGAAACTCCATATAATGAGAATCATTCTCAATTAAGAGCTTTCCTGTCCCATGGTCAACCCCGGTAATCCAGCCCCCATTCCCGAACCAATTCGTCCGGCAACACCCGCCACCCCGGTCAAAACCAGCCGCGAACTGCTGGGCCCGCAAGGGGCACTGCAGATTGACCACCAGGGCGCCATATACACGCTGCGCACTACCAGCAAGGGCGGCCTGATTCTCACCAAGTAACCACCCCACCGCCAGCTCAAGGGGTCTGCATCCCGGTCGCCAGCCCACTCTTTAACCAAAGACCGGAGAGCTGTCATGCACACAAAACCCTCAGCAATTGCCCCAACCCCTGATGGGGATGAAACCGCCGCCTTCAATGCCGCGCACGGCATCGCAGCTGCGCTGGCCCTGATGACCCATTATGCACAGCAACCCTGCCCGCTCGTGGCCCATGCCATTGCGCATCAGCTTGGCCATATGTCACGCCACTGCAGCAAGGACAGTTCAAGGACGCTGCAATCTTTCGTTATTGCACTGTTGTCACGATGGCAGAAAATGGCTTGCGGCACGCCGGTCATGATCCGCCATTAGGTCAGTTGCCATGAGCCAACGACGCGACGCCTTGTTCCCGCTGCTCATGAGCACCATTACCTTCATCGGCTTGTGCTCGGCGCTGATTGACAACACGATCGGCTGGGAAGCACTGGCGCAGACTGTGATGATCAGGGCCCTCCAGTAGCACCTGTTCATGCCAGGCCCGTTGCAGGTGATAATCCGGGTATTGCAAGTCACTCTTAAAGGAACACGCATGCTGGATCTCAAAGGCAAGGTTGCATTCGTCACCGGCGCCGGCTCCATCGGCGCAGGCTGGGGCAACGGCAAGGCCACCGCAGTATTACTGGCCCGTCAGGGTGCCAAGGTTTTCGGCACCGATATCAACCCGGCAGCCGTTGAAGAAACCCGCGCCATCATCGCCAAGGAAGGCGGCGTCTGCTTCACCACCACCTGCGACATGACCGACTCCGATTCGGTCAAACAATCCGTAGACGCCTGCCTCGAGCGTTTCGGCCGCATCGACATTTTGATCAACAATGTCGGCGGCTCGGCACCCGGCGATCCGGTGAGCATGAGCGAAGAAGTCTGGGATCGGCAGCTCGACCACAACCTGAAAACCGCCTTCCTCGGCTGCAAACATGTGCTGCCGGTGATGGAAAAACAGGGTAGCGGTGCCATCGTCAACATCTCCTCGGTCGCGGGCTTTGCCCACCAGGTCGATGGCCGCGTACACGTCGCTTACAGCACAGCCAAATCAGGACTCGTCGGATTCACCCGCTCAACGGCGATGGCTTATGTCAAAAAAGGCATCCGCTGCAATCTGGTGATCGTCGGTACCATGCACACGCCACTGGTCGAGGAACGACTGGTGAAGCAACTGGGTCCCGAGGCCGGCGCCAATCTCGTCGCCAAGCGCCATGCCGCGGTGCCGATCGGCCGCATGGGCGACGCCTGGGATACTGCGCATGCGGTGCTGTTTCTAGCCTCCGACGAGGCACGTTACGTCACCGCGACGCACCTTGTCGTAGACGGCGGACTGACTGCGGCACGGCCGGGCTGAACGCCCTCGTCGCGGCGCACGGAACTTGCCGCCGTTCGCATTGCCCAATGGCGGCAAACCCAGGAGACCGCCATGATTGAACAGGAACAGAAAGCCATACTGACCGCTTGCCTGATGGCCGCGTTCGCGGATGGCAATAAACACGGGCGCGAACGCGCCGAAATCAAAAGCATCGCAGAATCATTGGCTGGCGAAGCCTCGATTAACCTCAGCGCGCTCGTCCAGGACGTATTGCTCAAACGCGCATCGCTGCCGGCACTGGCCGCTGCATTAAGCACCCCGCAATCGCGCCAGCTTGCCTATGAAATGGCGGTCTGCGTCTGCGATGCCGACGGCGCGCAGTCGCCAGCCGAGCGCGAGTTCCTTGCCGCGCTGCGCGGTGCGCTGGGAACCGACGCCGGCGCAGCTGAACTCTTTACCGCAGAAGCCGAAAAAATCGCCGAAGTGCCAGTGGTGCCGGCAACGCCGATCGCCGCCGCATCAACACTGAGCCGCGAAGAAATGGACAAAGCCATCCTCGATGCTGCCATCCTCAATGGGGCGATCGAACTGCTGCCCGAATCGCTGGCGACGATGGCGATCATTCCATTGCAGATGAAGCTGGTTTACCGGATCGGCCAGTCGTATGGCTACGAACTCGATCGCGGCCACATCAAGGATTTTCTGGCCACCGCCGGCGTTGGCCTGACTTCGCAGTACCTCGAACAGGCCGGTCGCAAGCTGCTTGGCGGATTGCTGCGTGGTGTCGGCGGCGGACTGCTCGGCGGCCTCGGCAAACAAGCCGTGAGTTCGGGCATGAGCTTCGCAAGCACCTATGCTTTGGGCCAGGTCGCACGCCACTACTACGCCGGCGGCCGCACGTTAAATGCACAGATGCTGCGCGATGCCTTCAGCGAAATGTTGGGCGAAGCGAAAACCCTGCAATCGCGTTACCTGCCGCAGATGCAGGCGCAGGCCCGCACGCTGGATGCGGGGCGCCTGCTGAACCTCGTGCAGCGGAATTAAGTCACTCCACCGAAACCGTTACAAGCATCTGATTTAATTGTTA
>JBIIZE010000095.1:0-7138 GCA_044346435.1 Burkholderiales bacterium | reverse complement strand
GTCTTTCTCCAACTGATGCAGGCGTTTTTTCTGCTGAGGTTTGGACAGGTGGAACCAGAATTTCAGCAGCAGCACGCCCTCATCCACCAGCATGCGTTCGAGACGGAGGATTTCGCTGATTTCCTGGTCGAACTGACCCTCGCTGCTGAGTCCCATCACCCGTTTGACGATGGGCTGCGTATGCCAGGCACCGAAAAAAATGCCGATTTTTCCCTTGGGCGGCAAAGCGCGCCAGTAGCGCCAGACGCGTGGCCTTTCATTTTCTTCATCGGAGGGCTCGGAAAAACCATGGACCTCGATATGACGCGGATCCATCCATTCGTTGAGCAGGTTGACCATCTCGCCCTTGCCGGCGCCCTCGACGCCGGCGATCAGGATCAGCGTGGCGAATTTACCGTTCTGCTTGAGATCGTATTGGGCGTTGATCAGTGCCTGGCGCAGCTTTGGTTCTTCGCGTTTAAACGCGGCTTTTTCAATACGATGGGAAAGACTGGCCGATTCAAACATGACTGCTCCTAAAGAATGCCGGGCGCCAGTACAGCGCGCACCATGACTTCACCCTGATCATCGCGGGAGATCCACCAGATGGCGCCCTTTTTCACATTCCACGGCTGAATGCTTCCGGTCAGCGCCAGTGCGGCGGCAGCACCCAGAGTCGGCTGGTGTCCGACCACCACCACCGTACCGCGGCCGCCCGGCCAGCCGGCGGCCTTGAGCAGGCCTTGCGGTGTGGCTGATGTCGACAGTGCCGTATCAATGACAAAATCAACGGCAAGTGCATTCGCCGTTTCACAAGTACGTACCGCGGGGCTGGCCATCACCCGCCAGTCCCCGGGCAGATGCGCCGTCAGCCAATCGGCCATTTTCTTTGCCTGCTTATGGCCCTTCGCCGACAAACGGCGTTGTTCGTCGGGAATGCCGTCCTCGGCATCGGCATGCCGCCACAGAATCAGATTCATGCCCACCGTATTCAAGCTCCGAAAGATCAGGGAACACGAACTGTCAGCGCCCCTGTGATTTTGCCCACGGCCTCGCGGCCGCACGATAACGCCTCCATGCTGACGTCAGACGCCCGTGCTGCTGCCTGGCACGCTGCTGATGCTGCAGCATCACGACATCTGCCGCTGCAGCCGGCCATTGCCGGTTGCGGCAGCTTGCCGTTGCAAACAACGACTCCAGCGTCGCCGCGTCATTGATGCAGCCCAGTATATCCTGCAGTTTTTCCAGCCGGGCGCGCTGCACAGCCATCGCCTTGACCTGGAACAAATCATTGAAAAATTCCACGGCATAGCGGAGTTTTTTGACCGCGATGCGCAATCGATGCAATTGCTCCGGGGATTGTTTGGCGAGTTGTCGGCCGCGCTTGATCAGCCGCGCATGGCGTGCCGACAGGATCTGTGCGGCAGCTTGCCGCACCGGTATCCGCCATGGCACACCATCAATCGCCTGCGGTGTCACCAGCCAGCGCCCCATCGTCAGCATCGAATCCGTATAAATATTTGTTTTTATTGTATTTTTTGCCTCACCCCGGGCAGACTGATGCGCCGGTTTGCAGGCAGCAAGCAGTTTTGCCATGCCCGGCACCCCAGTCATTGCCGTGAGCGTTTCAGTGATCAGCACATCCCAGTCCCGCGCGGGTCCCAAACCCTTGCTGATTACGCGCAGCTTCGACGCCGGTTCATCGAGTGCGTCACCCAGCGGTTCACAGAACAGGTCCAGCGCGGAGCGCAGACGACGCAGGCCGACGCGCAGCTGATGCAGGTATTCCGGGTCCTCCGAATCCAGCACACCGCGCGCATTGCCCTGAATCTGGACGAGCGTGGAGGCCGCGATAAGATGGAATGCCTCCCCGGCATCCATGCTGCGCGTCAACCGCACATCCGTCGCCTTCTGCGGTGCGGAAAACCGGGCTTCATACAGTGCATAACCGCGCTCGGCCTTGGAGTGGTGTTCCAGTTCCAGCGGCTCAATGGCCGACAACTGCAGCGCCAGATCAAACAACGCCGTCACCGGCCCCTTCTTGAGTTCAAGTTCCAGTTCGCAAACCGCGTCGCGCCGCACGCCGCTGCGGATTTCACCACGATCAATCGCCACTTCGATCAAGACGCCCGGGGCCGGCGCCAGCAGACGCAGGGTGCGTTTGATATCGGTGCTGAGTACCGGGACCAAAGTCGCTGCAATTTTTCCGTCGCGCAGCCCTTTAGTCAGGGCATTGCGCGGCAACACGGAAAGATCCGGCTTCGCGTTGCGCAGCACCGACTCGAGTTCCACACGGGTGTGCACGCCGGAGGCCACACTGCCGCCGCCTTTCAGCGCCTGCACCCAGCGTCTGCCTTCGCGCCGTACCCGCAAGGCGATGCGCCGGTGCCACAACGTCAGATCCGGCGTGTCGTAATACGTGGCAGCGAGGCGCACGCTGCGCGAGGCGCCCGAAGCGCGCAGCAATGGTGACGAGAGCAAAGCGTGCAATCGTGCAGGCGGCACCCGCAACTTGAGTTCGATTTCCTGCCCGGGTACGGCGTCCGTCGCCGCACGGACACGCCGTTTCATGCGCGGGGTTTGTGTGCCAGCGTGTCGAGCAGCTGGTCCTGCGCGCCGAAAGGCTTGGCTCGCGCAGGCGTCTGGCAAACGTACTGGCCGTCATCGCCCATGACCCAGGCCCTCGTGTTGTCATCCAGATAAGGCCGCAGGCCCTCCGCGATCACGCGCTGGCGCAGGTTGGCATCCAATACCGGGAAACAGACTTCGACGCGGCCGAAAAAATTGCGCCCCATCCAGTCTGCGCTGGACAGGTAAACCCGTTCGCTGCCGTCATTGTGGAAATAAAACACGCGGGTGTGTTCGAGAAAACGCCCGATCACCGACCGCACGCGGATGTTTTCCGACAGCCCCGCGACGCCGGGGCGCAGCGCGCAAACGCCGCGCACGATCAGGTCAATCTGCACGCCGGCCTGCGAAGCCCGGTACAGCGCGCCGACCACTTCCGGCTCGAGCAGCGCGTTCATCTTGGCAATGATCTGGCCCTTGCGGCCGGCGATGGCGATTGCGGTTTCGTTTTCGATCGCGCGCAGCATTTCGCGATGCAACGTGAACGGCGACTGCAGCAGGTGGCGCAGCTTTGTAGCGCGGCCGAGTCCGGTCAGCTGCATGAAGACATCGGCAACATCACTGCCGATTTCCTCGTGGCAGGTGAACAGACCGAAGTCGGTATAGACGCGCGCAGTGCGGGGATGATAATTGCCGGTCGACAGATGCACATAACGGCGCAGCCCTTCGCCCTCCCGGCGCAACACCATCAGCATCTTGGCATGGGTCTTGTGGCCGACGACGCCGTAGACCACGTGGGCGCCGACCTCTTCCAGCCGTTGCGCCCAGTTGATATTGGCTTCCTCATCGAAACGCGCCATCAGTTCCAGCACGACGGTGACTTCCTTGCCGCTGCGCGCTGCGCTGATGAGCACTTCCATCAACTCGGATTCGGCGCCGGTTCGGTATACCGTCATCTTGATCGCCGCTACCGCGGGGTCGCGCGCCGCCTGCTGCAGCAACGAAATCACCGGCTGGAACGACTGGTAGGGGTGGTGCAGCAGCACGTCGCCGCCGCGGATCACCTCGAACAGGTCGCACTGCGGATGCAGGCGTTCGGGCAGGCCGGGCCGGAACTGCGGGAACTTGAGGTCGGGGCGATCCACCCAGTCTGGCACGCTGATGACGCGCGCCAGATTCACCGGCCCGTCGACGCGGTAAAAATCCTCTTCATCCAGCATGAACTGGCGCAGCAGGAACTGCGAAATCGACTGCGAACAGCTGTCGGCGACTTCGAGTCGCACCTCATCGCCGAAATGGCGGTGCGGCAGTTCGCCGCGCAGCGCGGCGCGCAGATCCTTGACTTCTTCCTCGTCGACAAACAGCTCGCTGTTGCGCGTGAGGCGGAACTGGTAACAACCCAGCACCTTCATGCCGCTGAACAGTTCACCGACATGCTCATGCAGCACCGATGACAGGAACACGAAGTCATATTCGACCCCGGCCACGCTCTGGGGCAGACGGATCACCCGCGGCAGCACGCGCGGCGCCTGCACGATGGCGATGCCGGAGTTGCGCCCGAAGGCATCCTTGCCTTCGAGTTCGACTGCAAAGTTCAGACTCTTGTTGAGCACACGCGGGAAGGGATGGGCCGGATCCAGGCCGATCGGCGTCAGAACCGGCATTACTTCGCGCTTGAAATAGCTGCGGATCCACTCATTCTGCTGCGGCGTAAATTCGCTCCGGCGCAGGAAACGGATGCCTTCCCGTTCCATGCCGGGCAGGATTTCCTCATTGAGCAATTGATACTGGCGCGCCACCAGTTCGTGCGCTTCACGTGCCACCTGCCGGTAAACCTGCTCGGCGCGCATCTGGTCGGAACCCAGCGGCGCAGTGCCCGCCTCGATTTCGGCATGCAGGCCGGCGACGCGGACCTCGAAAAATTCATCCAGATTGCTGCTGACGATGCAAAGGAAGCGCAGGCGCTCCAGCAACGGGTGTTCGCGGTTTTCAGCCTGGGCCAGCACCCGGCGGTTGAACGACAGCAGGCCGAGCTCGCGGTTGAGGTAGAACTCGGGGGCGAATCCGGTTTTTCCCGGTTTGCGCCGGGGGCGCGAGGACGCGTTCACGGCAACCGTCCCCCGCCAAAACCGTCAGGGCTTGGGCGGTACGTACCCCACCGCAGCATCGGCGCCATCGCCGAAAAAATGCTTGTCCATCTGTTGCGCAAGATAATCACGGGCTTTTTTATCCGCCAGGTTCAGCCGGTTTTCATTGACCAGCATCTTTTGCTGCTCAAGCCAGTTTTTCCAGGCTTCTTTCGACACGTTTTCGAATACGCGTCGCCCAAGGTCGCCGGGATAGGGCGGAAAATCCAGCCCTTCCGCTTCCCGCTTCAGTTTCACACACATTACCTGACGCGCCATCTTAAGCTCCCATCATAAATCTTTAATGTTACGGATTTGTTGCGATAGATCAGTGCCCGGACTGACCCGGACCGGTTACAGCCGCTTGGTCAGCACCACCGAACGGCGGTGGTAGTTGTAGAGCTCCTTCTTTTTCTGCGGCAAGGCACTGACGCCGGTTTCGACAAAACCGCGCTCGACAAACCAGTGTTCGGCGCGGGTGGTCAGCACAAACAGCTGCTTCAGCCGCAATCCCTTGGCACGCTTTTCAATGGCTTCCATCAGCCGCTCACCGGCGCCGCGACCGCGGAAATCCGGATGCACGGCCAGACCGGCCAGTTCACCCGCCCGGTCATCTGAAAACGGATACAGCGCAGCGCAACCGATAATCATGCGGTCGTGCTCCAGCACCCAGAAGCGGTCGATTTCCATTTCCAGCAGATCGCGGCTGCGTTTGACCAGAATGCCGTCTGCCTCGAGAGGTTCCAGCAGGCCGAGAATGCCGCCGATGTCGTCGATCTTGGCATGGCGCAGCGTTTCAATCGGGTCCGGCGTCAGCAGCGTGCCCACGCCCTTGTGCGTAAACAGTTCCAGCAACAGGCTGTCGTCGAGATGCCCGGAAATCAGGTGAGCACGCCCGACACCCTGCTCGCAGGCGCGTACCGCCGCCGGCAGATAGGACTGCATTTCCTCGGACTGCACACGCCCCTTCGACAGCAGACCCTGCGCCTGGCGGACAGTGAGTTCGCGCAGCAGTTCGCCGCGGCTGCCCGCAACACCGGCGGATTCCATCAGGAAAATCAGCTTGTCGGCTTTCAGTGCCACAGCCGTCGCAGCGGCCACATCACCCATTGCCAGATTGAACACTTCGCCGGTCGGCGAATAACCCAGCGGCGGCAACACCACCAGATCGTCATCCTTCAGCCGGCGCTCGATGGCGACCGCATCAATCTTGCGCACTTCACCGGTATGCATCAGGTCAACGCCGTTGACCACGCCGATCGGCCGCGCGGTAACGAAGTTGCCACCGGCGACACGGATATGCGCTCCGGCCATGGGCGAATTGGGCAGCCCCATCGACAGCAAAGCCTCAATCTGCACGCGCAGCTTGCCGGCAACTTCCATCGCCGCTTCCAGCGCGGGATCATCGGTGATGCGCAGTTTGCCGGCAAAACGGCTGCGCACTTTCTGCGCCTTGAGCTTGGCCTCGATCTGCGGCCGCGAACCATGAACCAGCACCAGCTTGACCCCGAGCGCTGCGAGCAGGTTCAGATCGTGTGTCAGATGGAAAAACCGGCCGTCAGCCACGACTTCGCCGCCGAAGGCGATGACAAACACCTTGCCGCGGAAAGCGTGGATGTACGGCGCGACCGACTGGAACCAGTCGATGAAGCGGTCCTGCGCGGACAGCCGTGGGCGGGAGGCCTGCGGTTTGTCCGCATCCCGCCGTGCCCGAGTCTGTTTTTTCTGGGTGGAAATGGAAGTCTCCCCTTGCAGCTTCTTCAAATCAGCAACGCCTGATCCAATCGATGGTATGCGGTTTCCCGGTGCGCGAAAAGCCGCATTCTAAAAATCACCCCATAACGCCTGCATCGCCGCCAGCAGCGCAACGGCTGCGGTTTCGGTACGCAGCACGCGCGGTCCCAGCTGCAGCGGCTGAAAACCAAAACGCACGGCATCCGCGGCTTCGCTTGCGGTAAATCCGCCCTCCGGTCCGGCCAGCACGGTCACCATCCCGGCCGGCCGTGGCAGTTCCCGCAACACTGCAGGGCCGTCAGGCGCAAGCAGCAGGCGTATGCCGCCCGCGGCCGCAGCCTCATCCAGCCAGTCGCGCAGCGACAACAGCGGTTTGACCACCGGCACACGATTGCGTCCGCACTGTTCGCAGGATGCGGCGACCACACCCTGCCAGTGCATCACCCGCTTGGCGGCGCGCTCACCCGACAGCCGCACCACGCAGCGCTCCGCCATCAGCGGCTGAATGGCGCTGATCCCAAGCTCCACCGCTTTCTGAATGGTGTAATCCATGCGCTCCCCGCTGGACACCGCCTGCGCCAGTGTTACCTGCAGCGGTGATTCACGGTCTTCTTCGCGACGGTCCTTCAGCTGCACGCTGACATCGCCGCGCGCGCATTTGCTGATCACGGCATCCCAAGCATTGCCCTGACCGTCGAACAGCGTCACCAGATCGCCCGGCGCCAGACGCA
>JBIIZE010000434.1:0-5795 GCA_044346435.1 Burkholderiales bacterium | reverse complement strand
CCGCGAATCGTTATTTCATAAGTACCCGGTTCAGCGATCAAGTAGGCACCACTTTGATTCGGCGCCTTTGGTTCAGTCCTGAATGCGGCAAACAACGGCAGTCGCACCCTTAGTATGCCGTTGCTAGCGACATACATGCCATCAATTGCCATGCAGGGGGACTGCTTCGATGTACGTAGACAGACACTGAGCGGCCCAGCTAGCCCGTTAATCGGCAATGCCATTTCGTCCACTGGTGCATAGCCTTTGATCTGGATCAGAGTCCGATTCCGCCCCACGCGATGTAACCGCACATTTTCGGGTTGCAGCATGGAAAGTGTGCGCTGCTTGTCAAACCATGAGACCAGTGTTTTCCGGTAGTTGCCCGCTCTTTCGCCAAACTCTTCCGCCGTAAAATACCGCAAAGGCTTCCCCTTTGGCATTTCGAGCCAGTCAAGCTGCCGTGACTGCTGCAGCGCAGACGCCACCCGGGGTGCGATGAGGTCAAGTTCACTCAACAGTTTCTGGTCCTGCCGATCTGCAAAAAAGTCGGCAATTGCACGATGCTTCAGTCGCAGGAATCGATGATCTTGGTGCAATGCGGTAAGCAGCGGTGTGGTAAGACTGACATCTAGACCCGGGGTATTTCCGACCACTCGCATCAGGTCATCTGTAAGCGCATTACCATCGCGAAGTATCGGCTCTATCGTTTCCTTGGCATAGTCGTAATACAGTACCCAGTTGTGTCCTTCGTCGAGGTGTGTGGCCGCCATCAACTTTTGCCAAGCGGAAAGCCGTGCCCATGCTGTCAGATCAAGTCTTGAGATCAAACGCTCGTGACTAATCTCATCTCGGTTTCGGGCAATCCGGCCCAACAAATCACGTATAGGCTCTATTGAGCCCGTCTCGAACTTATTGTTCTCTGCAGCCTTTTTCCAGGCTCCCGATAGCTCCCAAAGTGTCATTGACGACGCCTGCTCGCGTGGCAACGCGTCGTCAAGGACCATGTCACCGATGTAGATATCTCCGGGTAGCCGACTACGTCGACGCAAAAATCCTTCATCCACGCTTTCCGTCAGCAAATGCACCCCGCCGTGTCGACTTCCGTTGACGTTGAGTTTTACGAACCGCGCCTCCGGACTGCTGACCTTCAGCATTTTCGCTGCGAGCAACGGCAGATAATACGAGGTCGCCGCCCGCCAACGAGGAAGAATGATGTCAAAAGTCCGCTGCCCCTCCAGCGCCTCTTCACGCCGAAGACGCACCCGCCAAGATTTTGCGGGAAACCCCCAATGATGAAGGTTATCACCCCGGTAGCGAACCGAGACTTCACGGAACCCTTCTTCTCCCGGGAAACGGGCACGGGCCCTCACCCATTGATCCTTGGAACTCGGCAAACGCGCCTCAAGTTTCTTCAGTGCCCCGCCCGGCACCTGCAACTCGATGGTATCCAGCCCGGGTTCTTCTTGCGGCAGAAATCTCTTGAGCGCCGCGGTTCGCATCATCTCAGCGAGCGTGGCAATACGACCGAGCAATATGACACGGGAATCCATCGGCGTGTCCGTATAAGTTTCTGAATGCCTCAGGACAAAGCTTTCATAGATATTTAGCGCCGGCAGCATCCAAACAGCCATCACCACAACCACTGGCAGCGTGATCCACCAAGCCCTGCTGTCAAAGCTTTTTTGGCTCATGGCTCAACACGATCCGTCACACAAAACTCTATTTGTATCGACGATGCTTGAGGACTTCCCATGAAAATAATCCCGGGCGTCGTCATAAACGGCTCATTTGCGGCTATTTCGCTGACAAGTTCGCCACTTGAAGTCGCCATAAAATTCTGCAGTCGTTCGATGGCTCGCATCGTTACAGCATCGACTGATACACGCAATCCATCGACCTGTGGAAAGTAAATGGCACTCAGCTTCAGGTCTGATCCGCTACGAAGAGCCAGACTAACCGGACCGCATGCGTCAAAGCGCTGAAGTTCGCCCTCGATACTGCCATCTGACCGGGAATAAACCACGTGCAGAGGCATCATTTTTCCCACAACTGACGATACCCCGGATACATATTCCGCACGTACTCTCAAGATCGCTTCATCGTTTCGAATCGACTCAAGAGCACGGATCAACGCTGTGGCAGTTTGGCGAGAATAAGGGCGTAATCGGAACGCATTTTGAAGCGCCTCGATTCCTGGGCCGGTTAACCCTGCCTGCAAGCGTTCAATGCCGAGGTGGTACCAAAACAGGCTGTCATTGGGCCGCAATGCAATCCCAGTCTCGGACGCTTTAAGGCGTACTGCCTGCGTGGTGGAAAGCAGGGCCGCCTCAAGCGCGCGCACATAATGCGCCTCGCCATGGTCACGGGGTCGCAAATTGCCGGCCAAACCAAAGAACATATGTGAATTTTCTTGAACCTGGGCCTCATTCTTTTCCCGAAGCGCAAACTCGAACCTGTTTACCTTCTCGGTAAACAGGCTCCAATATCCGGTCTGGAATGCCGTATCAAGCTGACTCCAGAAAGGTGGCGGCACAAAAATCAGCGCCGTGAACGCAACAAACCCGCACCCCGTAACTGCAATCAAAGTGCTCGATAAAAGGTTAGCGACCAGTTCGATTGCTTTAAGTCGCGGTTTGCGACTACTGCTGCGGCTAAGCCCGCTGTCCGGCCTGCTGACACGATCAAGGATGCCGATCAGTTTGGAACCAAGCACGGCCGCTAAACCGCCCCGTCATTTACCGCCGACACCAGTTTCGGCTGCTGCAAGCCGGGCACGTTTCGCAATGCGTCCACCAGTTCCGTGCTGTCAACACCTTCCATCAGGCTTACATCGAAAGAAAGGAACAGCGTACCTGCCTCCCCACCTGGCTCGACATGGATGAGACTGGCACGTGAGCAGTATTTCTCCAGCACCGATCGATATTCCGCAGCAGTCTCTTCCCCTCGGGAAAATACGAATGAAAGAATAAAATCATGGAAATGCATAATGCCAAAGTGGTATCGCGTGAGCAAAATTACAAGCCCCAGCACCACAATAGCGGTCATAGCAGCTATATGGAAAGCGCCCACACCACAGGCAAAGCCAACAACCAGCGCAAGAAAAATGAACGCCGCGTCGCGGACATCCTTGACCACCGTGCGATACCGGATGATCCCCAGCGCACCAACTAGACCGAAGGCTCTCGCCAAGCTGGATCCAATCACCATGATCGCAGCGCTCGAAATGATCGTCACCAGCAACAGAGAAATAACAAATCCCTGCGAGTATGAAAGTCCATTGTGTGTTCGGCGGTAGATCAGTGAAACAGCCAGACCCAAAATAACTGCAGCTGCCAAGTTTACGAGAACGTCAATCGAACCCAGCATGACTTGGTCAAAAGCAGATGAAAACTGCAATACGGATTCGGAACCCATAGAAATAGATATTCCAATTTTTAGATTGATTAAGCTTCCACAAATTTAATGCTTTTCCGTAAATCATACATCTACCGGTGCATTCAAAGTAAATGCATAACGCAAGCTACTTTGTTCATGGTCACCACAAATTCACGACATTGTTTTCATCAGCTTTTTACATCGGCCGCTGCCAGCGCAGGTGAGAAAAATCTTATCCAAGGTTGTAATAGTAATCATCATCCAAAGGGAATCCGTCATTTTAAAGTTACATAAGGCTCGTTGACTCTATAGAACGATCATCAGAAATTTGAATCAACATTTGAATCAACCCTTAGTTCCAAATCCCTTCAACATAACACACCGTAAGTACTTATACAGCAATGGTTTTCCGCCAAGCCTTTTCTATAGCCAGGCGCCCGCCGAGGTTGAGGACCGGGTCTTCAGCGGGTATAGTCTCACCCTTCGTGCACACGATTCGCATAACTAGGCACTTAATACTGCTGGTCAAGATCGTTCTTCTGATCGGACTGGCTTGGTATGCCTTTCGCAAAATCGACCTCGACAGCGCTTGGGCGACGCTGGCGGCCATTCCAGCGTCCGCGGTGATCGCCGCACTCGTAATGCTGTTCCTGCAATTCGTCATCGGCTCCTACCGGCTGCGCGAACTGCTGGGGTGGATGGGGCACCGCTACCACTTGATTACGGCACTGGATGCCAACATGGTCGGCGCCTTTTTCAGCCAGACCTTCATTTCGTTCATCGGCGGCGACGCGATGCGCATCTGGCGCATGACGAGTACCCACATTCCCGCGTCCACGGCGACCAAAAGCGTGCTGCTGGACCGGATTTCGGGCTTCGCCGGCATCGTCGCCATCGTGCTGGTGACGATCCCCCTGCTGGTGCCGATGCTGGAAAGTCTGGAAATGAAGCTGGGGCTGATGCTGATCGCGGTCGGGGTGCTGGCGGGTATCTTTTCGGTATTCGTGCTGCGCCGGTTGCCGGCGCGCGTGCGCACCGGCCCCCTGCTAGGTGGGCTGTGGCGCTTTGCCTCGCTCGGGCTGGAAATCGTGCGCAGCCGCCGCGGGGCGCTGTACGTGCTCGGGCTTTCGGTGCTGATCCAGGCCATAAACGTCTTCGTGCTCTACACCCTCGGTCAGGGCCTGTCGATACACCTGGCATTGACCCAGTATTTTGTATTCATGCCGGTCGTGCTGTTTCTTTCAATGCTGCCGATTTCGATCGCAGGATGGGGTGTGCGCGAGGGCGCCATGGTGGCCGCGCTGACTGTCGTCGGCGTGCCGGCCCATGAAAGCCTGGCACTGTCGATCTGCTTCGGCCTGTGCCTCATCTTTGTCAGTCTTCCGGGCGGAGTGGTCTGGTTCGCGGCCCGGCACCGGGCGCCTGCGGCCGCGATAAAGAACGATCCGCATCCATGAAGCGGCTGCCCGCGAAAAAAAGCGCCACCCCGCCGCGGCTTGAATACAACAACCGGTTCATGGATGTCCGCCATACCCGTGCAGATTTCGGCAGCTTCAGCAAGGATTACTACGTTGTTGAGCTCGGCCCCCGGGCCGGCATCGTGGCCCTGCGGGATGGCTGCGTGCTCATGACCCGCCAGTACCGCTTCCTGATTGACGGCTATTCCTGGGAGATTCCGGGTGGCCGTGTTGATGTCGGCGAGTCACCCGAAGTCGCCGCGGTACGCGAATGTGTCGAGGAAACCGGCATCCGCTGCGATGACTTGAAGCCGCTGGTGACCTATTACCCGGGACTCGACAACTTTGACAACCGCACCACGTTGTTTATCTCCGAAAAATCGGAAGTCGCCGCCCCGTTTGTTGCCGACGACTCCGAGGTCGTGGAAATACGCTGGCTGACGATGGACGCTTGCATGGACATGATTTTCCGCGGCGAAATCCTCGACGCGCTAACAGTCACCGGGCTGCTGGCTTGCAAGGCACGAATGAATGATGCCAGCTTTTTGTCCAAATGACATGTTAACGACCTCGCTTTCGCCACCTCGGTTATTCGGCACCATAGCTCGCGAATTCAGTTGACAACACACAACCAATCCATTTGAACGCGATGCAGTCATTCTTGATTTTTCTGGAAAACCTCCCCGGCACGATTTGGAGTCTGGTTGCAGCAGCCTTTTACACCATTTCGACCATTGCCGTTGGCAGAAAGCTCACGCCGCAACTGCGGCCGGGATGGGAAGGCCTGGAAATCGCGATCAACTTTTCCCTAGGTGCTGCCGTTTTCGGGCTGATTTTTGCCGTGCTGGCTATACTCGGCAAAGCCTTCCCGGCATTGATACTGGCCCTGGCACTGCTTCCCGCAGCCACCCTCGTCTATCTTGAACGCAAAAAAATACCCGGTTTGCGCTTGCGGCATTTGCTTTCGATGCCCCGTCCGGA
>JBIIZE010000094.1:0-7157 GCA_044346435.1 Burkholderiales bacterium | reverse complement strand
GCGAGTCAATGGCCAGCACGGTGGCTTTCTTCGCCGCCAGCTGCTGCATCAATTCCGGGTTCTGCGCCGGCCAGATGAAGCCGATCAGGGTGCCGCCTTCCCGCAGCAGCCCAACCTCTTCCGCCGTCGGAACACCGACTTTGAACACGATGTCGGAACCGGACCACAACTGGGCTGCGCCCGCCGCAATCTCGGCACCGGCAGCACGATAGGTGTCATCGCTGCAGTTGGCCGCATCACCGGCCCCAGACTGCACCATGACCTTGAAGCCCAGCTTGATCAGTTTTTCAACGACTTCCGGCACGGTCGCAACGCGTTTTTCACCCGCCGCCGTTTCTTTCGGCACACCAATGATCTGAGGCATGGATTCCCCTTTGTTTATTGCTCTGTTGGCACTGGAACTGGATATTGAAAGATTATGAATGCTGGATATTGAGATAGATCAGTTCAGGCTGATGCACGCCATGGACGCAGGACTGCCCGGATGAATACTGCGTTTGATCCTGAGCATCAACCGGCGCATTGCGATATGGTTTTGATTATAAGGCAAAAACACGCTCTCCGGCCCGTGGCAACGTGGGTCGCAGACAGGGATACCGGAGGGCGCCAGACCGTCGACAGTCCTCTGCAGCCTTTATAATCCGCAGATGTCCGCGATACGTGTTTTGCCCGAACTCCTTATCAATCAGATCGCCGCGGGCGAAGTCATTGAACGCCCCGCATCCGCGCTGAAAGAATTGCTGGAAAACAGCCTCGATGCCGGCGCACAGGCGATCAGCGTCGAGCTCGCCGCCGGCGGCGTGAAGCTGGTCTCGGTCACCGATGACGGCAGCGGCATCGACCGCGACGATCTCAAGCTGGCGCTGGCCCGCCATGCCACCAGCAAAATCGCCTCACTCGACGATCTGGAACATGTCGGCAGCCTCGGCTTCCGCGGTGAAGCGCTGGCGAGTATCGCCTCGGTGTCACGCATGGAACTGACCAGCCGCCGTAGTGATGACCGCCACGCCTGGCGCGTCGCCTCCGAAGGCCCGACGCTGACTGCACCGGAACCGGCCACCCTGCCCCGCGGTACGCGCATCGACGTGCGCGAGCTCTATTTCAACACCCCGGCACGGCGCAAATTTCTCAAGTCGGAGCAAACCGAGTTCGCGCATTGCGAAGAAGCCTTCCGCCGCATTGCACTGTCCCGCCCCGACGTTGCCTTCTCGCTGACCCACAACGGCCGCGTCCGGCTGCAGGTCAAACCGCAGCCGCTGGCCGCACGCGTCGCCGCAGTGCTCGGTGATGATTTCGGCGCCGGCGCACTGGAAGTCGACGAATCCGGCGGCCAGATCGCCATCCGCGGCGCGATCAGCGCACCGTCACACGCCCGCGGCACCCGTGATGCGCAGTATTTTTTCGTCAATGGCCGCTGCATCCGCGACAAGCTGGTCGCGCATGCCATCCGCCAGGCCTATGCCGACGTATTGCACCACGACCGCCATCCGGCTTTTGTATTGTTCCTCGACATTGATCCGCAACTGGTCGACGTCAATGTGCATCCGGCCAAGGCCGAAGTGCGATTCCGTGATTCGCGTGCGGTGCACCAGTTCATATTCCATGCGCTGCACAAGACGCTGTCCCGTCCGGCCGGCGATGGTGACGTCGGATTGACCCCGGCCCCGGCAATCAGCCACACCTCTTACCCGTCGCCGGCACAACCGCCGTCAATGCCGCAATACCGTGCGCAGGGCGCGATGAGTCTGGGCGTCGCCCAGCCGGCAGGCGCCTATGCCACGCTGTTTGCGCCACAGTCCGCTGCAACAACTCTTCTTGCACCGCCGCCGCCGCTGCCGCCCACCGGCGACGAACACCCGCTGGGTTATGCACTGGCCCAGCTCGCCGGTATTTATATCCTTGCCGAAAACAGCAAAGGCCTGATCATCATCGACATGCATGCCGCGCATGAACGCATCATGTATGAAAAGCTGAAGAATGCGCTCGACGGCCAGGCCATTCCGATGCAGCCGCTGCTGGTGCCCGTACATTTCAACGCGGAAGCCCTGGATGTCGCTACAGCCGAAGATGAACTCGAAGCACTGCAGGGCCTCGGCTTTGACATTGCACCCGCCGGACCCGGTGCACTGATCGTGCGCGGCGTGCCGGCACTGCTCGCCGATGCCGACTCGCAGGCACTGGCACTGGATGTGCTGCACGAAGTGCGCGAATACGGCGCCAGCCGCATCGCCACCGAACGCCGCAATGAACTGCTCGGCACCATGGCCTGCCACGCTGCCGTGCGCGCGAACCGCAAACTCACAGTGCCGGAAATGAACGCCCTGCTGCGCGACATGGAAGCCACCGAGCGCTCCGGCCAGTGCAATCACGGCCGACCGACCTGGCATGCCTTCAGCGTCGCCGACCTCGACCGCCTGTTCCGCCGCGGCGAATAGCCACAATAAATTGCAACTATCTGTTTTTATTGAAATAAATGGCTAACCCCGCCCCGCCACCCGCGATCCTGCTGATGGGCCCCACCGCCAGCGGCAAAACCGCCGTCGCGGTACAACTGGCCACCACGCTGCCCTGCGAAATCATCAGCGTCGATTCGGCGCTGGTCTACAAAGGCATGGACATCGGCACCGCCAAACCCGATGCAGCAACACTGGCGCGTGCACCGCACCACCTGATCAACATCATCGAACCGCACGAAAGTTATTCGGCCGCGCGCTTCCGTGACGATGCGCTGGCGCTGATGCGTGAAATCACCGAACGCGGCAACATCCCGCTGCTGGTCGGCGGAACGATGCTGTATTTCAAGTCATTGGTCGAAGGCCTCAACGATCTGCCGGAAGCGGATTCCACCGTGCGCCTGATCATCGAGACCATGGCCGAAGAGGAAGGCTGGCCGGCAGTGCACGAAAAACTGCGCAAGGTCGATCCGGAAACCGCCGCACGGCTGGAACCCAATGATTCACAGCGCGTGCAGCGCGCTCTGGAAATCTATTACATCACCGGCAAGTCGATGACCGACCTGCTGAAAAAACCGAAATATGTTTATTTCCCGTACACGCCGATCCGCATCGCGCTGCTCCCGGGAGACCGCGCCGTACTCCATGACCGCATTGCGCAGCGTTTCGAGAAAATGCTCGACGCCGGACTGGTCGATGAACTGCGGGCGCTGCGTGATGAATACGCACTGGAACCGGACATGCCCTCGATGCGCTGCGTCGGCTACCGCCATGCCTGGGATTTCATGAACGACCGCATCAGCCGTACCGAGCTGCTGGAACAGGGCATCGCCGCGACACGGCAGCTCGCCAAGCGTCAGTTGACCTGGCTGCGTTCAACGGAAAACCTGACCGAGTTCGACTGCCTGACCGAAAACGTCGGTGATCTGGTGCTGGAATACATCCGTCAGGAACTTGAAGCAATGGTCATCGACGCCGAATCCTGACCGACGAGGCCTTGCCATGCCCTACGCCATTGCCCGCGACAACACCCGGCTTCACTATGACGAAGCCGGCAAAGGTACACCGCTGATTTTTGTGCACGAGTTTTCCGGCGACTCGCGCAGCTGGGAAGCGCAAATGCGCTTCTTCTCCCGCCGCTACCGGTGCATCGCATTTAATGCCCGCGGTTATCCGCCGTCCGAAGTGCCGCTGGCACGCAACAAATATTCGTGGCGCATTGCGGTCGATGACATTGCCGATGTGCTGCGCCACCTCGGTATCCGCAAGGCACATGTGATCGGCTGTTCGATGGGGGCATATTCAGCACTGCAATTCGGCATCCTTTATCCGGCAATGGCCCTCTCGGTGACTACACTGGGCGCCGGCGCCGGCTCGGACCCGGCGACGCGCAAAGCCTTTCTGAAAACCACGGAAGCGCACGCGACGCTGTTCGAAACCGCCGGCACGGCCGCAGCACTGAAACAACGGGGTATTTCAGCGGCGCGCATCCCGCAGATGATCAAGGACCCGCGCGGCTTTGCCGAGTTCCGGCGCATTCGCGAAAGCCACTCGGGTATCGGTCTGGCGCGGGTGTTGCGCGGCGTGCAGGCCAAACGTCCGCCGGTCTACGATCTCGAAACCCCCTTGCGGAAATTCCGCGCACCGCTGCTGGTGATGTGCGGCGATGAAGATGACAGCAGTATCGGTCCGGCGCTGTTCATCAAGCGCAACTGCCGCAATGCCCGGCTTTGGATCTGCCCGGCATCGGGGCATACCCTGAACACCGAGGAACCGGAACAGTTCAACCGCAATCTGCTGGATTTCCTGACGCTGGTGGACGGCGGACGCTGGAAACCCCGCGACCCGCGATCGGTCAGCAAATCCGCCTGAAGGCGGAAACCACCTTATTTGCGTCCGGTATTGCGGAGGCGCGTGGCCAGCGCCCGCAGCAGCGATACGCCAAACGCCGGATTGGTCTTGATCAAGGTCAGGAAGTCGTTGCGGTTGATCGACATCAGACTGCAATCGGCAGCTGCGAACGCACTGGCCGCACGTTTGGACTGGTCAACCAGCGCCATTTCTCCGAACACACCGCCGGCCCTGACCACCTCGATGACCTTCTCGCCGGAGGTGATGCGAACCGCGCCGTCCATCACCACATACATGAAAATGCCGGCTTCGCCCTCGCGCATGATGACGGCGTTCTTGGGCTGGAACGCCGGCGGTCTTGCCGGGAAGTTTGAGGTGAGATCTTTCAACAGCGCTGCATCGAACACCGCACCCGAAGTCGGAATGGTCTCGACAGTACCCGCCGCCTGCCCCTTGCCCAGCATCTGCATCGCCAGCGCCAGCCGCAGCCTTTTAATCAGGATCGCCAGCAGCATCAGCGCGAATTCCGGTGCCTTCTGGATCGCCGACGAAAAGTTGGCGGCATCCATCTCAATGACTTCGCAGGCTGCGCGCGCCGTGGCTGTTGCACTGCGCGGCGCGCCGGTCAGCACCGACATTTCACCGAGCACTTCACCAGCCTTGATCACGTCCAACGGTTTGCCGCCGCGCGTCAGCGCGATTTCGCCGCTGTTGAGGAAATACATGCTTTTGCCGGCCGTATTTTCGGCAAACAGCGGGCTGCCCGCCGCCACGGCCTTCACCTTGCCGTTGGCATGAAAAAACAGCCGCGCCACATTGGCGTTATAGACCTCGCTTTGCGCAGGCCGGGTGAAATCGAAATCATCCATCAGATGGGCCTCTCTCGTTGACTGCCAAGCAGCCGATTTATCCAATCACCGGATACTCTGTCCGGCAGTGCTGCTTATTCAAGGGAACTTATAGGCAGCAATCCATACCACGTCAAGCCGGCAAAGCCATCAGCCTGTACGTTTGACGCGCACCGCCGCCCAACCCCGCGCCAGCGTCACCTTGAGTTCCTGCTCGGCCGTCAATTGCGCACTGTCGCGGACAATCGCGCCATCGGCGGTTTCGGTGATGCTGTATCCACGATCCAGGACACGCTCAGGACTCAGGTGCAGCAGATGTGACTGCGCTCCGTGAACGCGTTCCGCAGCCGCCGTCATCCGGCTGCGCATGGCCGTCTGCAGGCGGCGCAGCAGTTCCTGCTGCTGCAACATCAGGGCGCCGGCGTCCGGTGCCGATCCGCGCAGACGCTGTGCGGTATCGCGCAGCTGCCATGAATGCTCGTCGGCGCCACGCTGCCAGGACCCGCGCAAACGCGTCGCAAGATGCTGCAGATGCACCTGCTGGTTGCGGATGCGCTCGCCCGGATGGGTCAGCCGCCGCGACAAAAAATCCAGCCGCTGCATGCGGTCCTCGATGTCGCGCTGGAACACGCGCACCAGCTGCTGCCCGGCCAGGGCCACATCACGGCGCAACTGCACCCCGTCCGGACTGACCAGTTCCGCCGCTGCTGTCGGCGTCGGTGCGCGCACATCGGCGGCAAAATCGGCAATCGTGAAATCGGTTTCATGTCCGACACCACTCACTACCGGAACGGGACAGGCGCGAATCGCACGCGCCACGACTTCTTCGTTGTAAGCCCACAGGTCCTCGATGCTGCCGCCGCCGCGGCAGACGATCAGCACATCGCACTCGGCGCGTTCGCCGGCCAGGGCGATGGCTTCAGCGATTTTGGCGCCGGCGCCCTCGCCTTGCACCGGCGTCGGATAAATGATGACCTGGATTCCCGGCATGCGCCGGCGCAAAGCGGTGATGACATCGCGCAATGCCGCCGCCTGCGGAGAAGTCACCACACCGACAGCGCGGGGAAACGACGGCAGCTCGCGCTTCAGCGCCGGATCAAAAAGGCCTTCCTGCTCAAGCTTTGCCTTCAGTTTCTCGAAGGCGGCATACAGCGCGCCGAGGCCGGCACGGCGCATCGCATCCACCGCCAGCTGGAATTTGCCGCGCGCCTCGTATACCGTCGCTGTCGCGCGCACCTCGACCTGCATGCCATTCTGCGGCTGCCAGTCGAGATACTGGGCCTTGTGGCGGAACATCACTGCATCGACCTGCGCAGCCTCGTCCTTCAGCGTGAAATAACAGTGCCCGCTGTCATAACGCTTGAAATTGGAAATCTCTCCGGCCACCCAGACCAGGGGCACACCGCGCTCCACCGCAGTGCGCGCGAGCCGGTTCAGTTCCGCGACGGAGATGACCGTTTGCTGTGTAGGCTGCTCAAACAAGCTGGACATGAATGGATTCTACGCCGGACAACCGCTCAGTTTGCCGCACGGCGCACTTCACCGCCGTTGATCATGAACACTTCACCGCTGATCCAGCGGGCGTGCGGACCACAAAGATAACGCACCAGCTCCGCGACTTCTTCAGGCGTGCCGGGACGTTTGATCGGAATCGTCGACAGGCGTTTTTCCCAGCGCCCTTCTTCACGCAGCATGTCGATGCGTGACGTATCCAGAAATCCGGGCGCAATCACATTGGCAGTGATGCCGGCAGGCCCCAACTCATCGGCCAGCGATGAAGTCAGCGCATGCACCCCGGCCTTGGACGCCGCATAGGCGGCAAAGTTGACCGGCGCCTTGATCGCCGCGCCGGAGGAAATGCTGATAATGCTGCCGCCCTGCCCCTGCTTCAGCATCTGCCGGGCAGCGTATTTGGAACAGAACATCGCGCCGTTCAGATTGACCTCTACGATGCGCTTCCACAGATCATCATCCAGTTCCTGCACCGGCACGCGGTCACGGGTAC
>JBIIZE010000092.1:0-7188 GCA_044346435.1 Burkholderiales bacterium | reverse complement strand
GCAGCTCCTGCAACAGAAAAACTGAAACTGAAACTGAAATTAAAACGGAAAACTCAATGATTCTGGCGTTGTTTGATCTCGACAATACCCTGCTCGCCGGCGACAGCGATTTTGAATGGGCGCAATTCCTGATTGACCGCGGCGTGCTCGACCGCGAAGTGTATGAGGCGCGCAACCAGGCGTTTTATGACCAGTACAAGGCGGGCACGCTGGATATCCACGAGTTTCTCGACTTCCAGCTGAAGCCGCTGTCGCGGCATCCGCGCAAGGTGCTGGATGTATGGCATGCCGATTACATGCGCAGCCGCATCCTGCCGATGATCCGCCAGTCGGCACGCGACCTGGTTGCGGCGCATGCCGGCGAAACCCGGGTGCTGATCACCGCGACCAACAGTTTTGTCACCGCGCCGATTGCGCGCGAATTCGGCATCGAACATCTGATTGCCACCGATCCCGAGGCCCGCAACGGCGAATTCACCGGTGGCGTCGCAGGCACGCCTTGTTTCCGCGAAGGCAAAGTCACGCGCCTGGAAGCGTGGCTGGCCGCCCATGGACAGAGCATAAAAAGTATTGAAAAATCAACGTTTTATAGCGACTCGCATAATGACCTGCCTTTGCTGGAACAGGTCACCCATCCGGTGGCTGTCGATCCCGATGCCCATCTGCGTGCGCAGGCGACCGCGCGCGGCTGGCCGGTGATGAGCCTCGGCTGAGCGCCGGTGATGCCCATGTATAATCGCGCCGTTTTCTCCTTGCGGCGCTTGGCGCGGGTGCATCAATGGATGTAACCCGTCCCACATACGGCGCTGACTGACATTCCCGCATGATCACCAAGTTTCTCGGCCGCGTGTTTTCGGGCCGCATGTTCAAGTCCGCGAAACCGCGGATCATTCCCGTGGCCGAACACGGCATCAGCCGTGAGCGCATCGGCAACTGCGCGCTGCGTACCTGCGATGCCTTGCAGGAAGCGGGTTATGCCGCATTTGTCGTCGGCGGCGCGGTGCGCGACCTGATTCTCGGCCGCACGCCCAAGGATTTTGACGTCGCGACCAATGCCACACCCGAAGAAGTGCGCGGCATTTTCCGCCGTTCGCGCATCATCGGCCGCCGCTTCCGCATCGTGCATGTGCTGTGCGGCCGCGACCTGGTGGAAGTCACCACCTTCCGCGGTCCCGCCGATGTCGCCGATGCCAGTCACCAGGTCGAGGACGAGCACGGCCGCCTGCTGCGCGATAACGTCTGGGGCGACCAGTCGCAGGATGCCGCGCGCCGCGATTTCACCATCAACGCGCTGTTTTACGATCCGGCGCGGGAAGAAGTCTGGGATTACCACGGCGGTGTCGCCGATCTGAAAAGCAAAAAACTGCGCGTCATCGGCGATCCGGAGCAGCGTTATCGCGAAGATCCGGTACGCATGCTGCGCGCGGCGCGGTTCGCCGCTTCCTGCGGCCTGGAAATGGATGCCGCGACGCGCAAGCCGGTGAAGTCCCTGGCCCCGCTGCTCGCCAATGTGCCGGCGGCGCGCTTGTTCGACGAGATGCTCAAGCTGCTGCTGTGCGGTCACGCTGCCGAGTGCGTCAAGCGTCTGCGCAAGGAAGGCCTGCACCACGGCCTGTTGCCGATGCTCGACGTCATCCTCGAGCAGCCGATGGGCGAGCGTTTTGTCATGCTCGCGCTGAAAAACACCGACACCCGCATCCGCACCGGCAAGACCATCTCGCCGGCTTTCCTGTTTGCCGCGCTGCTGTGGCACGAAGTGCTGGCCGCCTGGAAAAAGCATCAGGCCCGCGGCATGCCGCCGGTGCCGGCGCTGCATGAGGCGATGGATGGCGTGCTCGATCAGCAGACCGAACAGCTGGCGATCCCGCGGCGATATTCCTCGGACATGAAAGAGCTGTGGATCATGCAGCCGCGTTTTGAACAGCGCGCGGGGCAGCGCCCGTATCGTTTGCTCGAACAGCCGCGCTTCCGCGCCGCTTATGATTTTCTGCTGCTGCGTTGTGAAAGCGGTGAAGTCGAAAAATCGCTCGGTGACTGGTGGACCAGTTTCCAGGATGCCGACGCCGATGCCCGCGCGACGATGCTGGTCACCGACAGCGCGCCGGCGAAAAAACGCCGCAAACGCCGTCGCCGCAAACCGGCCGACGCCGCGCCCGCAGCGGAATAACGCTTGTGACCCAGGCGCCAAGGACGGCCTGCATCGCGCTCGGCGCCAACATCGGCGAACCGCTGCGCCAGATCGAAGCCGGATTCCAGGCGCTGGCCGCGCTGCCCGGTACACGCCTGACTGCAAGGTCCTCGCTGTATCGCAGCGCGCCGGTGGGTTACGCCGATCAGCCCGATTTCATCAATGCGGTGGCCTTGATCGACACCACGCTGGAACCCCATGCGCTGCTCGAGGCTTTGCTGTCGATTGAGCGCGTCAACGGCCGCGTGCGCGAATTTCCCAATGCGCCGCGCACGCTCGATCTGGACATCGTGTTGTATGGTGATGTGGTCATCCATGATCCCGGTCTGACCATTCCGCATGCGCGCATGCTCGAGCGGGCATTTGTGATGCTGCCGCTGGCCGAGGTCGCGCCCGAGATGCAGGTGCCGGGGCAGGGCAGGGTCAGTGAACTGGCGGCACGCGTCGATGCCGGCAGCATCGCGCAGTTGCAGCGGATGCCGGCATGAGCATGAATCCGGGTCTGAATCCGAAATACCGTTATATCGTGGTTGAAGGTCCGATCGGTTCGGGCAAAACCACACTGGCCAAAAAACTGGCAAGTCATCTCGGTGCCGCGACCCTGTTCGAAGATCCGGATGCGAATCCCTTCCTGCCGGGTTTTTATCAGGACCCCACGCGCCATGCCTTGCCGGTGCAGTTATTTTTCCTGTTCCAGCGCAGTAATCAGGTGCGCGATCTGGTGCAGTCCGACCTGTTCCGCGGCATCACCGTTGCCGATTTCATGCTCGAAAAAGACCCGCTGTTCGCGCGGATGAACCTGAATGACGCCGAACTCGCGCTGTACCGGCAGATTTACGATCATCTCAAGCCGCAGTCGCCGCAGCCCGATCTGGTCATTTATCTGCAGGCCGGCGTGGAAACCCTGATCGAACGCGTGCGCCGTCGGGCGACCGCGTATGAAAGTTCGATACCGGATGACTATCTGGTCCGGCTGGCTGATACTTATGCGCGGTTTTTCCATCATTACGATGCCGCGCCGCTGCTGATCGTCAATTCAGACAATCTGAACTTCGTTGATTCACCGGCGGATTTTGATTTATTGTTGCAGCGGATCAATGCGCTGCGCGGCCCGCGGGAATTTTTCAGTCTGGGCAACTGACCGTTAAATCCGGTTCAGCCCATCAAGAGGAAACAATATGCGTATCACGTTGAGCAATCTGCACAAGATGATGCGGGAGGGCGAGAAGATCACCATGCTGACCTGCTATGACGCCAGCTTTGCGTCGCTGCTGGACGGTGCCGGTGTCGATACGCTGCTGATCGGCGATTCGCTGGGTAATGTGCTGCAGGGTCATGAATCAACGTTGCCGGTGTCGCTGCGCGACATCGTTTATCACACCGCCTGCGTGGCGCGCGGCGCGAAGAACGCCTTCATCATCGGCGACATGCCTTTCGGCACCTTCCAGGTCAGCCCGCAGGATGCCTTCCGCAATGCCGCTGAAATCATGGCGGCGGGCGCGCAGATGGTGAAAATCGAAGGTGGCCGGCCGATGCTGGAAACCATTGCTTTCCTGACCGAGCGCGGCATTCCGGTGTGCGGCCATCTCGGGCTGACGCCGCAGTCGGTGCATCAGCTCGGCGGTTACAAGGTGCAGGGCAAGGCCGAAGACGATGCGCAACGTCTGCTCGATGATGCGCGGATTCTGGAGCAGGCAGGGGCGGGCATGATCGTGCTCGAAGCCATCCCTGCGGCGCTGGCCAGCCAGGTCACGGCGGCGGCCAAGGTGCCGACCATCGGTATCGGCGCCGGCGTCGACTGTCATGGCCAGGTGCTGGTACTCCACGACATGCTCGACGTTTATCCCGGCAAAAAGGCCAAGTTCGTCAAGAATTACATGAAGGCGGCCGCGGGATCGATCCAGGATGCGGTCGCGCTGTATGTCGCGGAAGTGCGTTCAGGCAAATTCCCGGGGCGCGAACACTCCTTCTGATCCCCGCGGCGTTCGCCGCTGCGGCCCGCGGGCGCATATATAATGCGCCCTCGTTTATCCACCACCTGCCACTGACCCACGGTTTCCAATGGACGTCATTCATTCCGTGCCCGAACTGCGCGAACGCCTGCGGCGCGAACCCGACAACGTGTTCGTGCCGACGATGGGCAATCTGCACGAAGGGCACATCGAGCTGATGCGTATCGCCAAGCCGCGCGCGGCCTGCACCGTGGTCAGTATTTTCGTCAACCGCCTGCAGTTCGGTCCGCGCGAGGATTTTGACCGTTATCCGCGCACCTTCGAAGCGGACTGCGAGCGCCTGCGCAATGCCGGCGTCGATGTGGTGTTTGCGCCGGACGAGAAAGAAATTTATCCGGAGCCGCAGACCTACGTTGTCGAACCTTCCGATCTCCAGCACATCCTCGACGGCGGCGCGCGTCCGGGTCATTTCCGCGGCGTGGCCACGGTGGTGCTGAAGCTGTTCAACATGGTGTCGCCGCATGCCGCCATTTTCGGCAAGAAGGATTACCAGCAGTGTCTGGTGCTGTCGAACATGGTGCGCCAGTTGGCGTTGCCGATCGAACTGATTCTGGCCGAGACGGTTCGTGCCGAGGACGGACTGGCTTTGTCGTCACGTAATGCCTACCTGACGCCAGCCGAACGCCAGGAGGCGCCGCGTCTGTATCGTGTCTTGAAAAATTCCCGCGGTGAAATTGCGCTCGGTGCGCGCGATTACCAGCGCATTGAGCTCGGCGCGATGGCCGAGCTGGCGAAACACGGCTGGAAACCCGACTATGTGGCCGTGCGTCGCCGCGCTGATCTGCAACCGCCGTCCAACGGCGAGCGCGAGCTGGTGATACTTGCAGCGGCCCGGCTGGGCAAGACACGGCTGATCGACAACGTCGAAGTCACCGTGCCCTGATTCGGGCCTGCTGCTTGATCAGGTTCCGGTGAACACCGGATCCCGGCGGTCGAACCCCGACTTGACGCCTTCCTTGAAGTCGTTGGTTTCGCGCAGCATCATCTGGATGAAGGCTTCGCGTTCGGTCGCGGCACGGAAGGCGGCGAACAGATCCCCGTTGAGCGTTTCGCGCGTGGCCTGAACCGCCAGCGGTCCGGACTTCGCCAGTTCGGCGGCCATTTCCTGCGCGACCTGACGCACCTGGTCCTGGGCAACCAGCCGGTCGGCCAGTCCCAGTTCAAAAGCTTCTTCGCCGGGGATGCGTTTGCCGGTGAGGAACAGCCACTTCGCGGTCTGATGGCCGACCAGACGCGGCAGCGTCACCGTCATGCCGAAACCGGGGTGGTAACCCATCGCGCAAAAGTTCGCCGCCAGGCGTGCTTCCTTGCAGGTGACGCGAAAGTCGGCGACCAGCGCCAGACCCAGGCCGGCGCCGATGGCGCTGCCGTGGATTGCGGCAACAATCGGTTTGCGCGTCTGCATCAGGCGTTGTGCTTCGTGGTACAGATGGCGCGGCGTCGCGACCTGTTTCTGGCCGGCGGCTTCGTCATCGACGCGTTTTTTCAGATTGGCGCCGGCGCAGAAATGTTTGCCGGCGGCGGCGAGCACGATGCTGCGGCAGTTGCTGTCCTGGTCGAGGGCTTCCAGCGCCGAGGCGAGTTCACCGATCAGCTCGACATCGAGAAAGTTATTGGGCGGACGGCGCAGTTCCACTGTGGCGACGTGTCCGTCGATGCTGATGCCGATTTCCTTTTCAGTCATGGTCTTTTCCGTTGTTTTTGGGCTGGAGAACGCATGGCGCCGGGCCGGCGGCCAGGACTAATGAGTGGTGCCTCGGGTCGGACTCGAACCGACACGCCTTGCGGCACCGGATTTTGAGTCATTCTAAGTATATTATTTTACAGAGCTAAAAGTCAGAAAAAAGTATCTTAATGTGTTGTTATTGTGTTGTTTCCAAGTGCCTAAAAGGAGACCAACTTGTCAAAACGAGTCGCATTATACGCCCGTGTTTCCACCGCATCCCAGACTACTGAAAACCAACTGCTCGAACTGCGCCAGACAGCGCAGCGCATGGGCTACACCATCGTTGCTGAATTCGTCGATAACGGCATCTCTGGCGCTAAGGGACGCCGCGACAGACCAGCATTAGACCAGATGCTCAAGCAAGCTACTCAGCGGCGCTTTGACATGATTCTGTGCTGGGACATCTCACGGCTTGGTCGCTCACTGCAAAATCTGGTCGAAATCCTGACCGATTTGCAATCCATGAAGATTGACCTGTTCTTTCAGCAACAAGGACTTGATACAAGCACGAGCAGTGGGCGTATGATTTTTGGAATATTCGGCGCACTGGCTGAATATGAGCGCGAACTGATTCGGGAGCGCGTCATTGCAGGTCAGCAACGGGCAAAGGCTCAAGGTATAAAACTTGGTCGCCCATCAAAAATGAACGACGGGTTACGGACTGCTATCAAGCTTCTGCGCGAAAAGGGTGTGGGTATCAAACAGATTGCAGCGCAGTGCCAGGTCGGTATCGGGTCTGTCTATACCGCACTGGCGTAATGATTTTAGGCATAAAACGGAACCGCTGGCAGACGGGTTCTGAGCGACTGGAATGGTCAGTTTTTCACTTGCTGAACATTGTGGACAGTCTGGTGTATCTTTTGTCTGGAACGGCGCTTAAGTCGGACTTTGCCTATAACTACCTGTTCAGGCACGAGGGCGGAAGTTATTAAGAAAAATTAGATCTATTCGGTAAAGTTTTGCAAGCAAGCGGCGCTAATAAATCATCAATCTTTTATATTTTGTGGTGATCTGCAAGGGTATTTAGGTTTTCAAGAAAGCTAACAACATGGCAATCCCAAACTATCAAGACCTATACCCATTGATTCTGAAGTTTTCTCTAAAGGAGCAAACTGCAGATGATTACCTTGACATAATTGCCAAGCACCTGATGTTATCGGAGGATGAGTTAGCGCAGCGCTATCCGAGCGGTGAGGGTATCGTTAGAAACCGTGTGCGATGGTCAATTCATTACCTGCGACGGGCAAATCTTCTAACCAAGC